>NZ_BAAAAP010000007.1:0-214861 GCF_054768215.1 Clostridium sp. CTA-1 | reverse complement strand
ATGGTATATTAGAAATATTTGAAAAAGCTGCCCCTATAGAATTTGCCTGAACCATGTTACCTATAAATCCTAAGGCTAATATTATAGTTATAGAGAAAAAACTAGCTAAAAATTTACTTTTAAGTCCTTTGCTTATATAATAGGCTGGCCCTCCTGTCACTTCTCCATTAACTTTTTCTTTAAAAATTTGTGCTAAAACCGCTTCTCCAAAAATAGTTGCCATTCCTAAAAACGCACTAATCCACATCCAAAAAATTGCTCCAGCCCCTCCTGATACTATAGCTGTCGCTGCTCCTGCTAAATTTCCTGTACCTACTTGAGCAGCTACCGCTGTCGCTAAAGATTGAAATGAACTCATTCCGTCTTTACCCGCTTTTTTTCCTTTTAAACTCATTCCTCCAAAAGCTTTTTTAAAAGACTCTTTGAATTTAGAAACCTGAACAAATTTCAAAGACACAGTAAACAGAACACCTGTTCCACACAATAAAAAAATCAGTACATAATTCCATAGAACATTGTTTATGCCTTTCACAGCATTTAAAAAATCCATACATATTCCTCCTTTTTCTAATTGAATAATGAGGACAAAAGAGATAACTAAAACTAAAAAAAAGGCCTTTAATGTATAAAAATAATACATAAAAAGGCCTCCTAGTTACACTGTAACTCATCCTCTGTCCTTTTACCTGAGAGTTTCATTTATAAATTTACTTTTGTAAAGGTTAGTGTAATATTCTCAATAAAAATTTATTTATTAAAGATATTGCAAAAGTAAATTAATAAACTTGCTCCTTCGGTGCTCTTTAAGAGTCTCTCCAGAGGCCCGTCCAGTAACGGTCTTCATCCTAACATTAGGAAACCTGAAAGATTAACTTCTTCGGTGTACAAAATTGTATCTCTCCCATTACCTTCATCCGAACGACTATATTAAATTGTTTTTTAGATTATAACATTTTATTTATAGAATAGTCAATAAATTAGCAAATTTTAAATTGTTAAATTATTGACTGTCATATTCATTATGTGCTATGATGAAATTGTTATACGGGTACACTAAAAAGAACTCTAACAAATATAAACCCATTACTCCCCTCCGCATGTAAATGCGGATTTTTTTATTTTTGTAAAAACCCCAGTAATTCTAAGATTGAATTTAATTTACTTACAAAAAATCATGCTATTAATCAAGACCTTAAAATTACTTATTAGGAAATATAACTTAATTTATATTTCTTGTTTTGATTTCCACTTTTTTGTAATTACAAACTAAAAAAACTCTAAATATAGATAATATTGTTAAATTATTGTCATCATTTCCTTAATTATAATAATTTTGTTAATTTCCTTTTATTATTTCTTATATTAATAATTTAGTTATTTTACCTTTATAAAAAATATACTCTTCATGCAATGCTCTTGTTAAAACTACATATAAAATCTTTTTGTCTAATTCAGTTTCACTATAATTTTCTTCACTACAATCATAAATTATAGAACAATCGAATTCTAAACCTTTTGTTATATAGGATGGTATAACTATTCTTTTGGGTAATATTTCAGTATTTTTATTTACTATCTCCCATTGTTTTTCTTCTTTTAAATGTAAAAACTCTTTTAAACTTTCACACTGCTCATAATCCTTGCAAATTATTGCTATTGTTTTATCTTCCTTTTTTTCTATAGTTTCAATGACACTATTTAATTTTTCATAAAAATCTTTTTCATCCTGGTACTGAATCTTTTCTGGATATTTTCCATGACGTAACACTGCTTTAGCTGGCTGTAAATTATTTTTTTGTTTTCTTAGTACTTTATTTGCAAAATCTACTATTTCTACTGTAGAACGATAACTTTGTTTTAAAGGAATATATTCTCCTTCTTCATATACTTCTTTAATTAGTTTTTCCCATTTATCTATGCCTTTATAATAATATATACTTTGACCTAAATCGCCAACTATAGTGTATCCTCTAGCCTTTGAAAGCAATTTTAAAACATATAATTCCAGAGGACTATAATCTTGAGCCTCGTCTATGACCATATGAGAAAATTTATAATTATCTACTCCATCTATATTAATTTTTAAATATAAAAGAGCTGCTAAATCTTCTTCATCTATTTTTTCTTTATTTGCATCCTCTTCTATTTTATTTTTCATATAATTAACTAAAGCCTCTGGTATTATGCCTGTTGTGGCGTAATTTAAATTTTCTTCTTCCATATACATATCCCTATATACATCAACTACATCATCAATAAACCATTCTTTAATAGTTTCCTTTAATACTTCTTCTGCTTCTAATTTTATTTCTTCTTTCTTTTTATCTCTTTCTTCATATAATTTTATAACATTGTTTCTTTTCTCTTCCTCTTCATCTTCTTTATATTTTGATTTAACTTCTCTTATTTTTAAGATATACTCTTTATCTATGTCATTCCATACATTTTGAATTTTTGCATCTATTTTATTGTTTAAATATCTTTTTATTTCAATTTTTCTTTTATTTAAAGGAAGATGCTTTAAATCATTTTTATAAAGCCTTATTATTTCTCTAGAAGGGAATAATACATAGCCCTGTATTTTTATATTATCTATGAACATATCATTTAATTCTAAATATTTTATATATCTATCTAACATTTTTTTATAAACTAAAGAGCCTTTTATTTTACTAGCATTAGTTATAAATTTATTTTCTTTACTATTTCTATTTTCTATAATTTTAGATAATTTTTCATCCTTATCTATTATTTCATAATTAAAATTTAATATTTCTTTAGAAAGTTTATTAAAAGTGCTTTGTTTTACTTTATCAACTCCTAAATTAGGAAGAACTTCAGATATGTAATCTAAAAATAATTTATTTGGAGCTAATATTACTATATCCTCTCCTGTAATTTTATTTTTATATTTATATAATAAGTAGGCTATTCTATGAAGAGCTATGGTAGTTTTCCCTGAACCTGCAGAACCTTGTATTATAAGTGGCTTATACATATCTGCCCTTATAATATCATTCTGTTCCTTTTGTATAGTTGAAACTATATCTTTTAGTTTGTTGCCTCTATTTTCTTCTAAGTTAATTTTTAAGAATTCATCTATTAAAGCCTTTTCTCCATTTCGTTCATTTTCCTCATTAAAATTTAATATAATTTCATTTATACCTTCATCAAAGGCATCTATTAGTTTTTGATTTTTTATAATAAACTTTCTTTTAAGTAAAAGTTCACCTTCTATATTTCCAATAGGTGCTTCATAAGAAGCCTTACCTTGTACACCACTATAATAAAGATCTGCTATAGGTGATCTCCAATCTACAACCATCTCTTCTTTATCTTCTTCATCTAATAAACCTACTTTTCCTATATAAAAACTTTCACTATCTTTTAATTTTTCCCTGAAATCGATTCTGGCAAAATAAGGCACAGAAACTGATGATTTATAAGAATTTAGATTCTTTTTATTTATCTGTAAAGAATTTTGAAGAGACTCTACTTCATAATTATATGCCCCTTTAACTTCCTTATTTATTTCATTTATTTTATTAGATATATGTTCTTCTCTTTCCTTTAAAGACGTTATTTTTTCTTCTATCCATTCGATAGTTTCATTTAGTTTTTCTTTTTCAATATTAAAACTTTCTTTTTCAATAGACATAATATACCTCCCTAAATATAAAGACGCCCTTAATATCTTAACATATTTAACACTAATTTTTTCACTTTATTTAACTTTCTTATTTTATGATGTCTCTAGAGGAGTATATTTTAGAGTGTGTAAATTAAAATATAATAAACTATAATTATAGAAAATTCTATATACTATACCAAATTAATATATCATTATTATAAACAATAAAAAATAGTGCAATAAAAAACTTTATTACACTGTAAAATATTATAGATTTATTTTAATTTTCAAATTAAACAAATTTTATTTTAAAACATATTTAAATTTTATTTGTTTAATATTACTACCGGTTTAATTAAATCCTTTGGTTTATCCTTCATTAACAGTAGAGCTTTTTCTATATTATCATAGCCTTCAAATACATGAGTAACTAATTTACTTAAATCAACACGCTTATACCTTACAAGGTCTGCAAGCATTTCCATTCTAAGACGTCCCCCAGGACAAAGGCCTCCTCTAATACTTTTATGAGCCATTCCACATCCCCATTCTACACGAGGTATCGGAAGTATCTCACCTGTTCCATGATAGTTAACATTTGAAATTACCCCTCCAGGTTTAACCATTGCCACTGCTTGTGCCAAAGTATCAGCTCCACCTCCAGCCATAATGACACGATTAACACCTTTTCCATTAGTCAATTCTAAAACCTGCTTAACTATATCTCCATTTTTATAGTTTACAATATCTGATGCTCCATAAAATTTTGCAGCTTCAACACAAATCGGTCTACTTCCTACACCTATAATTCTACCAGCCCCTCGCAATTTAGCACCTGCTATAGCCATTAACCCAACAGCGCCTATTCCAATTACTACAACACTTGATCCTAATTGTATATCTGCTAGTTCTGCTCCATGAAATCCTGTAGTCATCATATCTGTTATCATAACGGCACTTTCTAAGGATATATTATCAGGTAAAATTGCAAGATTCATATCCGCATCATTTACATGAAATAATTCTGCAAACACTCCGTCTTTAAAATTTGAAAATTTCCAACCTGCTAACATGCCATTTGAGTGTTGATGAAATCCGGCTTGAACTTCTAAGGATCTCCAATCAGGAGTTATTGCAGGCACAATAACTTTATCACCAGGTTTAAAATCTTTAACTTCGCTGCCAATTTCAATAACCTCACCTACGGATTCGTGTCCTAATATCATATTCTGCCTATCACCTAGAGCTCCCTCAAACACAGTGTGTATATCTGATGTACAGGGTGATATAGCCAAAGGACGTACTATTGCATCATAAGGACCCGCTTTGGGATTTTCTTTTTCAATCCATCCTAATTTATTGATACTTAACATTGCAAAACCTTTCATAATATAATTCCCTCCTAAGTATAATTTTTAAATATTAATATGTTTATATACTTTTATTTAGCAATTAACATGCCGAAGGATTTTTTTTTATCTATAGGTTGGATTGCATAATAAAATTGCTTTATAAATAAAATTTGTTCAAAAAAACAACAGTTTTTCATTTAAAATATTGTTGCATTTAACAACATTGTTGTTTTTTTAAACACTATTTTTATATTAAGCTTTATCTTTTCAAAATTATATTGTATTTTTTTATTTTTGAATATAAAGTACTTCTATTTATACCTAAAATCTTGGAAACTTTAGTAATATTACCATTGCATTTTTGTATACAATTTATTATTGCTTTCTTTTCTAATTGAGCTAAGGAATACAATTCAAGTTCTAAATTGTTTCTGTTTAAATTTTGTTGTTGCTTATCAAAAAATTTTGTTTCAAAATTTAAAGAAACATTTCCATCCATATTTACTATGTTTTCAATACAATTTTCTATTTCTCTAACATTTCCTGGCCAACTGTAATTTATAAGCTCTTCATATAGATCCCTCTCTATATTAGGTATAGGCTTATTTAATTTTATGGATTTAGTATTTAAAAAATGTTCTATAAGTATTTCAATATCTTCTGGTCTTTCTCTTAATGGTGGAACACATATAGGAATTACACTTAGTCTATAATATAAATCCTCTCTAAAAGTGCCTTTTTTAACCTCAGCTTTTAAATCTTTGTTTGTAGCAGCAATTATTCTTACATCTATATTTATATATCTATTTCCACCTATTCTTGTAAAAAAACCTTCTTGAAGTACTCTTAAAAGATTCACCTGCATATCTAATGGCATTTCCCCTATTTCATCTAAAAACAAAGTACCTCCGCTAGCAAGCTCAAATTTCCCTGCATATCCACCACGTTTAGCACCAGTAAAGGCACCTTCTTCATAGCCAAAGAGTTCACTTTCTATTAAACTCTTTGGTATAGCTCCACAATTTATAGCTACAAAACTATTATTTTTTCTATTGCTATTATTATGTATTGAATGAGCAATGAGTTCTTTACCCGTTCCACTTTCCCCTTGAATAAGAACTGTAGAAGGACTATTAGATATTTTTTAGCCTGTCTCATTACTTTTATAAATTTTTCACTTTTACCAACTATGTCATCAAAAGTATAGGTAGCAATCATTCCTGTATATTTATTAACCAAATTATATACATTCATCATATCTTTAAACATTACTACTACTCCTGTTATAATTCCATTTTTATTTCTTATAGAATAGGCTGTTAAATTAAATCTTTTCTTTTTATTAATATTTGAATATATAATCTCTTTATTTTCATATCTTTTTCCACTGTTAAGTGTATCTAATATATATTCCCAATTGCATAAAATATTTTGTACACTTTCATTTATAATATTTTCTTTTTTAATATTCAACATGACACATGCACTATTATTTATGGCTTTTATTAACCCATTCGTGTCTACAGCAAAGATTCCTGAATTTATGGAATCTATAACCTTATTTAAATATTGATATGTTTTAAAAAGTTCATTTTGAGATTTTTCTGCCTCTAATTGATTTTCAATAGACTTTACAGCTGCTACAACTAGTCCTAATGAATGAGGATGAACCAATTGACGTCTTCCAGTTAAATTAAGGCATCCAATTATATTTCCTTCTTCGTTGTGGATGATAGCTGCAGAGCATGTCCACACATTATAAATATATATATAGTGCTCATCTCCTGAAATTTGAAGAGAACAATTTTCTTTGATAGCAGTACCTATGGCATTAGTACCTGTGCTTTTTTCACTCATATCCGCCCCTTCCACAATTCCCATCTCTGCCATATCTTTCATTATATCTTCATCCCCTATAATTATAAGTGGAAAACCTTTTTTATCTGTAAGATATAATGCAAATCCAGATCCTTTTAAAAAATCATAAAGTATTTTTATAAAAGGCTTTGCGACCTTTATTAGTTCATTGTTTTTTTTCAGTAATAATTTAAATTTATCTCCTTTAATAATTGTAGTAGGAAAAATTTTTTCTTTTTTTATACCATATTTCATACATCTATTGTGAGAGCTTCTTATTATTTCATCATGATTATACATTTTATCCTTTAAACCCTCCTCATAGCTATAAATAATTTATTAATAATTGTACTATAAATTTATAAGTATTAAATTAAATCTACATTTACTATAACACAAAAAAAATCTATACTAACCATTAGTTAATCATAGATTTTTTCATAATTTAAAATTATACAATTATTTTATATAAATTCCATAATAAAAAGATCCATTAAGGTCTTTTTATATGATTACTACCATCTGTAGATGTCAATTTTTTATCTTCAATTAAAGCTGAAACTCCACGTGAAGTTAAAAATTCTCTTTACACTATTCCTTCAATTATGCCTCCCCCTGCTAGGACATCTTTATCATAAAACACTACAGATTGTCCTTTTGTTATAGCTCTCTGTTTATTTTCGAAAACTACTTTCACTTTATTATTTTCTAAAGGTATTATAGTAGCCTTAGACGGCTTAGCAGAATATCTAACCTTAGATTCTAATTCCATAGGTTTTTCTAATTTATCAAAAGGAATAAAATTTACATCCTTTGCTATTAATTCTGTACGAAAAATATCTTCTTCCTCTCCTATAACTACCTCATTAGTAATAGGGTTTATATCTATTACATAGGCTGGTTTTCCTAAAGCAATGCCCAGTCCTTTTCTTTGTCCTATAGTATAATATATTATTCCTTTATGCTTTCCAATTATATTTCCTTCTTTATCAACAAAATTTCCCTCACTTATTTTCCTTTTATAATTTCTTTTTATAAATCCACCATGATCATTATCTGGTATAAAGCATATCTCTTGACTATCTTTTTTATTATACACATCTAGTCCTATACTTTCAGCTATTTCTCTTATATGATCTTTTTTATATTCACCACAAGGCATTATAGTTCTCTCTAGCTGATACTGTTTTAGATTATACATCATATAGGTTTGATCCTTTTTATCATCTTCAGCTTTAACTATAACTTTTCTTTCATTTCTTTCTTCTATTTTGCAATAGTGTCCTGTTGCCATAAAATCTGCTCCAAATTCTTTGGCTGCATTAAAAAAAGCTTCAAATTTTATAGTTTTATTACAAGCTACACAAGGATTAGGAGTTCTACCACTTAAATATTCATCTATAAAATAATCAATAACATTATCTTTAAATTTCTTTTCAATATTTATAACATGAAAGGGAATATTTAATTTTTCTGCTACCCTTCTAGCATCTTCTGATGCTGATTTATTACAGTATTCTTCTCTTTCATCTCTCCATAAATCCATGTAAATTCCGATTACATCATATCCTCTTTCTTTTAATATATAAGCAGATACAGAACTATCTACTCCTCCACTCATAGCTAATGCAACTGTACCCTTTGACATTTTATCACCTAATTTCCTATTTTAATTCACAATAATTCAATATGATTATTTTATTGTTACTACATGTTTTTGTCAACACTTAAGGAAAGTGCGTTACACTTTTCAGAGTACAGAGTATAGCGTACAAAGAATAGATGTGGAGGATTTTGTTTCGATTATCTACACAAAATCTTTAATTATAATTAACTTTCCTGAGCCATCCTGCTGGTGATCTTTTTCCTCCAATAAAATATTTTTTATTTTTATACTTTAATGTAAATTTATCTCTTGATGAACTCCCCATATTTTGTTGAATTACTTCTATATAATCATCTCCAACTTCTGTAACTATTACTACATGTCCAAATTTGGTGTCTGTAAATACTAAAAGATCATCTACTTTAGGCTTTTCATTTTCTCCGTTTCTATGTTGAATTAACCCTCTTCTTTTATTTAAATGTCCATGCTCTGTATTAATATCAAAAAAATCTTTAGCATTACCATAGACATCTGGCATTTTATGCCCCTTAGCCTCATAATAAAATCTTTTTACATACTCAACGCACTGCCATTTATATCCATAATAATATCCATCTTTACTATAACTCTTACCATGATTTTCTCCATAATTATTACCATTATAAAAAACATTCACTCCTTTATAACTATCTAATACATCTCCTATACTATTTTCTTTATACAAAAACATTTGGTGAAATTTATTTGAAACAAAAGTTCCTCCAACTATAAATAAAATAATGATAATAATTAAAAATATTAATCCCTTATGTATTTTTCTCATCTATCTCTCCTTATCATTTTATAAGTTCAACACCATATCTGTACTCTGTACTCTAAATAAGGAAATTATTATAACAGCTTTTAAAGGTATTAAAATAAGAAATACTTTTAGTGAAAATAGGTATCTAAAAAATAATTAGAATACTTTATTTTTATAGCTATATATTGAGCAAAAGTATTTCTTATTTTAATTCTCGAACTTTAAAAGCTGTTAAGTCGCAATTTCCTTATTTACTGTAGTATTTCCTTTAAAATATACATATACAATTCTGGAACTATATCCATAGAATATGGGATATTTAATCTTTCTGTATATTTATGAAAATCCTTTCCAAAACCTCCAAATACTACAGATGGTATATCAAATTTCTTTAGCTCTTTTTCTGGGAAATTATATGTATAACCTAATCCAGGCATATTTCCACAAATACTTTCTATATTGAATTTTTCATCTAAGCCTGTATAGCTTAAATCACTTATACCCATGAAAAAGTTTTCCTTCTCTATATCCACATTATATTTTTCTTTTGCATAATTTCTCATATTATCTAATGAGCTTAATAAATTAGTGTATTTAGGATTTTCACTATCAAAATACCTATGTGGATAATAAGGTACATTGTATGCAATTACTATCATAGGTTGTTGATATTTATAGTGTTCAAAGGTCTCTTTTATTATTTTTATTCCTATAGTTTGATTATCTAATTTTTCTTTTTTCCATTTTCCTATAGATTCTTCTATATGTTTTTCAAAGTCTTTTTCTTCCTTTAATACTTCTTTATATAATTCTTCAAAGGTTATGATTTTAGGTTCTATATCTAAATCTGCTTCTAGTTTACTTTCATATATTGCTTTGTATTTTTTATAATTTTCTTTGATTACTTCAAGAGTATTATAAAAAGCTTCCTTTGCTATAGACTTCAATGTCTTCATGATTTCTTCTGGAGTCTTTTGTATAGTTAATAAATTATAATAAGAATATGCATATACAGGATTTTGTACAGAATATAATTCTTTTAAATCTGATTGTTTTAAACAAACAGGTGGTGGTGTTATATCTTTTTCATATTTATCACTTAGCTCTACATTATATTCCATGAGTTTATTTATTTCAGATACTAATAAATTAGGATTTAACCCTCCAAAAGAATTTCCTACATGAGTTGCTTTTCCTACACAAAAGAAGGTTGGCATTATTTTTCCCACAGAGCCTATGTAGATTCTTTTGGCATCGTCTCCCTCATATTTAGGTATACAACATTCTGATAAAAATAAAGATTTAAAGTTATACCCCTCTTCTTTTAATTTAGATAAATAAGGTATTGCTCCTAACATTCCTTCTGAGTTGCTTTCCTCTCCTGGTACTGCTAAAAACAATATATTCCCCTTAAAATCTCTATCTTTTGATAACTCTCTTATTAATTCTATATAAAGAGCTAGTCCATATTTCATATCTGCTGTACCTCTACCAAATATCCATTCATTAGAACCTAGATCTTCTTTTGAATCCTGATCTAATATCAACTCCGATACTCTTTTAGTATACTCCTTATAATTAAAAGCTATGTTTTTTAAAGTACCAAACTCATCTATATCTACTACATCTAAATGTCCTGTTAATATTATTATGTCCTTTGATGGTTTACTGCCTTCTAATAATGCTGTTAAAAAGCATCTGTTATGCATATCCCCTTCTATATTATGTATTTTCACATTATTCTTATTATTTTTAAAATAATCTATCTCCATTAATATATTGTAAATTTCATCTACTGCTAAATTTTCTTTTTCTGTTCCTGATATGCTCGGTACTTTTACTAATCTATCTAAAGTTTTAATTATTTTATCTCTCATTATTTTTCACTCCAATCTATATTCTCTACAAGGATTTGTACAAATTTTCCAAAATATTTTTCTTCAAGTTCTGTAAATCTTCCAAACTCTATACTATCTAAATCCAACACTCCTAAAACTTTATCTTCTTTAATTATAGGAACTACTAATTCAGAGTTAGTTAAGCTATCACAAGCTATATGACCTTCAAATTTATGTACATCATTTATTCTTTGAATTTGTCTAGATGATATGGCTACTCCACATACTCCCTTGCCAATTTTTATTCTGTTGCAGGCTGGCATTCCTTGAAATGGTCCTAAAACTAATTCTTCATCCTTCATTAAATAAAATCCAGCCCAATTTAAATTATCTGTTAAAGCCATTATTATAGCTGAAGCATTACTAAGATTTGCTATTACATCTTTTTCACCAAGTAATTGTCCCTTCAAAAATAAGAGCATGTTTTCATATTTTTGCTCTTCTGTTAGCCCCTTAAAATCCTCTAATATAAACAATTTTAATTTTCCCCCTTTTTATTTATGATTTAAAGCTTTACATATTATAAAAAACTTAATATTGATATCTTATAACATTAAATATATTTCTTTGGAAATAATTATTTTAATAAAGTGATTCTTATCTTCATTATATATTGTTATATTTATAACCTCAATTTATATATTGTATTATTTATCTTATTAACATTGAATAAATTGAAGCGTAGCAAAGTTATTTTAAGAATTTATCTATATTGCTACCATATATACTTTAATTTTACATTTATTTTTTGTTATGATTTTTTATTATAAAAACTTTAATAGAAGATACACTATATAAGAAGGAGTGAATTTTTATGAATAATATTAGTATGCAATTATTTTTAATATTAATTTTAATAATTATAAATGCATTTTTTTCCTCTGCAGAGATGGCAATAATTTCTTTAAATAAAAACAAATTAAATACTATAATAGATGATGCTACTGAGGAAAACTCTTTCACGAATAAAGTGAAAAAAGCAAAAATTCTACTAAAGCTTTTAAAAGAACCTAGTAAATTTTTAGCTACTATCCAAGTTGGAATAACTTTAGCAGGATTTTTGGCCAGTGCTTCTGCCGCTACAAGTATATCAAAATATATTGAGATATTTTTTAAGCGCTTAAATATTCCAAAAAGCAGTAGTGTAGCATTGTTTTTAACTACTCTCTTATTGTCTTATTTAACTCTTGTCTTTGGAGAATTACTACCGAAAAGAATAGCTTTAGGTAATTCAGAAAAAATAGCATTGTTTTCAATTAAACCAATAATCATCTTTATGAAAATATCTCTTCCTTTTGTAAATATATTGACCTACTCTACTAATTTTTTATTAAAAATTTTAGGAATTGACTATAAGAATATAGAAGAAAAAATATCAGAAGAGGAAATAAAAAAAATGATTGATTTAGGTGAAGAAACAGGTGTTTTTAATTCCACAGAAAAAGAAATGATCAATAGTATCTTTGATTTTGACAATACTCTTGCTAAAGAAATAATGACACCTAGAACTAGTGTATTTGCAATGGATATAAATGATTCTCCTAAAAGGCTTATTAATAATATGTTAGAAGAACGTTATTCTAGAGTTCCTATATATGAAGATGATATCGATAATATTATAGGAATTCTACATATAAAAGATATGTTTTCTATTATAAATAAAGAAAATATAAAAAAGGAAGATTTAATAAACATATTAAGAGCCCCTTATTTTATACCAGAAACAAAAGCTATCGATTCTTTATTTAAAGAAATGCAAACAAATAAGAGTTATATTTCTATACTTATTGATGAATATGGAGGATTTTCTGGTATAGTTACTATGGAAGATTTAATAGAAGAAGTTATGGGAAATATATTTGATGAGTATGATGAAGATAATACTGAAGAAATAATAAAAATAGATGCTAATACTTTCTTATTGGATGCTTCCATAACCATAGATAATTTAAATGAAAAACTTAATTTAGAACTACCCTCAGAAAATTTTGATACTCTAGGTGGATTTATATTAGACATAACTGGAGCTATCCCTAAATGTAATGTAAGTTCGCAAATAGAATATAATAATTTAATATTCAAAATAGAAAAAGTATCTAATAATAGAATAGAAAAAATAAAATTATATATAAGTGAGTAAAAAAAGTAGAACCTCTATTTAGAGGTTCTATAAAATTAAAGTACATTATGGTCTTTCTTTTAATTTTGTTGAAATTAGAAAAAGTTGAAAAATTGTGTGATCGTTGTAAAGGTAACTTAAAATCTGATTTAGCATCCATTAATCCTAATGGTGAACTTGTACGAAAACACCTATTTACTTCTTGCTTAGCTTCACTCTTGCATTTTACCCTTATTATAAGAGGCAAATCTGCATTGTTAATGACTTTTTGCAAGGAAGTAGTAAGTTTTTTTAGTACGTATAACTTACCCTTCCAACCTTACCTCATATAAAGTTCGCCATGTATAATGATTTTTCCTTCTTATAACTGTAATCTATTTTTTATATTTAAAAGTTTTTTCATCCATTGTAACACCATCTGGTTTATAATCTATCTTTATAACAGAAATAACTCTTTTAGCTCCCTCTTTAACACATACATCCTGAGCTTTTTTAACAATATCTAAAAGAGTATCCATTTCTCCTTCCATGGTCGTTTCCATAGGTCCTACCTCATATTTAACTCCAGAAGATTCTATAAGTTCTATAACTTTATCTACTACTGGATATATCTCTTCTTCACTAACTACAGGTAGTATTTGTAAACTTAAATTTATATTTGTCATTATAGTCACCTCTATCCATTACTCCTCATCTCTTAACATATTTAAATCTTTTCCTTCTGTAACTCTATTCATATTTCTTACTGCACACATTTTTCCACACATTGTACAAGAATCTTTACTCTTCGCCTTAGATTCTTCTCTATATCTTCTAGCTTTTTCTTCATCTATAGATAACTCAAACATTCTTTCCCAATCTAATTCTCTTCTAGCTTTAGCCATAGCGTTATCCCAATCTCTCGCTCCTTTTATTCCTTTAGCTAAGTCTGCTGCATGGGCTGCTATCTTTGATGCTATTATTCCTTCCTTCATATCATCTAAATTTGGTAATCTTAAATGTTCTGCTGGAGTTACATAACATAAAAAATCTGCACCATGAGTTGCTGCAATAGCACCACCTATAGCTGATGTTATGTGATCATAACCTGGGGCTATATCTGTAACTATTGGTCCTAAAACATAGAAAGGAGCTCCATGACATAGTTTTTTCTCTATTTTCATATTTGTTTCTATTTCATCTAAAGTCATATGTCCCGGTCCCTCTATTATAACTTGTACATTTCTCTCCCATGCTCTTTTAGTAAGTTCCCCTAAAGCTATAAGCTCTTCTATCTGGCTTGCATCTGTAGAATCCTCTATGCAGCCTGGACGACAAGCATCTCCTAAGCTTAATGTAACATCGTACTTTTCACATATATCTAAAAGTTCATCAAATCTTTCATAAAATGGATTTTCTTTATTATTTAGTTCCATCCATGCATATAAAAGAGATCCTCCCCTTGAAACTATATTCATTCTTCTTGGATTTTTCTTAAATGTAGCTGCAGTTTTTCTATTCATACCTACATGTATTGTTAAAAAGTCTGCCCCATTCTCTGCATGTTTTTCGGCTACTTTTAAAAATTCTTCTGATGTAATATCTTTTAATTCTTTATCATAAAAACCTACTGCATCATATATCGGAACAGTCCCTATTATAGCTGGTGACATATCTATTAATCTTTTTCTAAATTCTTCTGTTTTTCCAAAGCAACTTAAATCCATTATAGCTTCTGCCTTCATGTCTATTGCTTTTTGTACTTTTTCTAATTCCATGTCTATATTGTAGCAATCTTTGGATATCCCTAAATTTACATTTATTTTAGTTCTTAAACCTTGTCCTATTCCTTCTGGATCTAAAGCTTTATGATTTTTATTAGCAGGTATAGCAACCTTACCTTTGGATACTAATTCCATAAGATCTTTTACATCCATGTTTTCCTTTTTAGCTACTATTTCCATCTCTTTTGTAACCATTCCCTTTTTAGCAGCATCCATTTGAGTTGTATAATTCATAATAACATTTCTCCTTTTCATATCTCCTGTAGAATATTCTACAGAGATTTTATTTGTTTATATGTACATTGATTTCCCTAAACCTATTGAAATATAATAATAGTTAACTTTACCACCAAAACATTACCTTCTAGAAAGGAAAAAGGAATCAATGCTAAAAGCTAATTAAATTTATGTTCTGTTACAAATTTTCACACACATTACACTAACTATAAAATTTAATAATCAGCATAACCTCCATTAAAACAACCTGTACAAATGTTAGAGTTATTTAAACACTGTTCCATATCTATTAAACTTAAAAACTCTAAGCTATCTGCCCCTATAAAATTTCTCATTTCTTCCTTTGTCTTTTGGAAAGATAAAAGCTCTTTTTTACTTTTTATATCTATACCCAAATTACAATAATAATTTATTTTAGGAGATGCCACCATAAAGTGGACCTCCCTTGCCCCTGCTTTTCTTAATGCGGACACTACCTTTTTACTACTAGTGCCTCTTACAATAGAATCATCTATCACAATGATACTTTTGCCTTGAACTATATTTTTTATAGCATTTATTTTTATATTTATATCTCTTTTTCTTTCTTTTTCTGTAGCTTTTATAAAATTTCTACCTACATAAGAATTTTTAATAAGACCTATACTATAGGGTATATTTGATGCCTTAGAATAACCTAAAGCTGCAAAATTCCCCGATTCAGGTACTCCCATTACAATATCTGAGTTTAATTTGTATTTTTCATATAGCTTTTCTCCACATTTAATTCTAAATTGAGATAGATTTATTCCATCTATGATACTATCTGGTCGTGAAAAATATATATATTCTAGGGCACATATGCAATTACAATAAGCTTCTTCATTTTTTATGGATTTTATTCCTTTTTTATCTATAATCACTATTTCTCCTGGCTGTACATCTCTTATGTATTCTCCTCCTGCAACATTTATGGAAGTACTTTCTGAAGATAAAACATAATTGCCTTCTACTTTTCCTAGACATAAAGGCCTTATCCCCTTTTTGTCTCTAAAACCTATTAGCTTGTCTTTTATTAAAATAAGTACTGAAAAAGCACCCTTTAAAGTATCAATAGCACAGGATATGGCTTTTTCTATTTCATCTCCTTCTTCAATTTGTTCTAATATAAACTTTAGTATAATTTCAGAATCTGAATTACTTTTGAATATTTTACCTTTTTTCTCTAATTCATACTTAACATTTAAATAATTTAATAAATTTCCATTATGAGCTAAAGAAATAGATCCCTCTATAGTTTCCTCCTGAAAAGGTTGTGCATTTTTAATAGAAATATCTCCACTAGTTGAATATCTAACATGCCCTATAGCTGAAAAATATTGAGTTTTATAAAAGTCTTCTTTAGAAAATAAGTTAAAAATCATACCAAAAGCTTTTTCAGTTTTCATACCCTCACTATTTGTATAGCTTATTCCTGAACTTTCCTCTCCTCTATGCTGAAGAGATACTAACCCAGGATAAAATACTTCTCCAAGCTCTGAGGTATAATTTTTATAAATGCCAAAAACTCCACATTCCTCTTTAAATTTATCCTGTTTTTTATCAAATAACATTTGCATCCCTTCTAATTTAAAAATAAAAAAATAAAGCCCACCCGAAGGTAAGCTTTTTATACTATATATAATCTACTATATATACTATAATGCTCCCTACGGTAATCTTAGTTACATCAGGTTCAAAGGGTTAGAAAGTTTTCCTCTCAGCCTTTACGGCACCCCTGCATTTACATACTATTCTCTTTTATGTTTTCATTATATACTTTAAATTTTTTTTTGTAAAGGTTTATCAAATTTCTTTATATAATTTCAGTTTCTATATTCTGAACTATGGCTTCTGTATTTCCTTCTATATAATTTACTACATTTTGTATTATGCTGTCTGCTTGTTTTGTATTATTACTTATACAGGCCACACCTATAACAATACTTTGATGTATATCCTGCATTTCCACTTCAGCTATAGACACATTAAATTTATTTTTTGTTTTAGAAATTATACTTTTTACAATCATTCTCTTTTCTTTTAAGGAATGAACCCAATTAGCGTATAAATGTATTTTAGCTGTACCTATAATCATATATATCTCTCCCCAAAATAATCATATACTATTAATTTTACCTCTTTATTATTTTAAAATTTTAATATATTATTCATACATAATAGTTTTATTTTTATGAATTACTATAGATATATATACTGAAATAGTAACCATTATAATCTCAAATAATATTATCCATAAAAACTCATTTTGAATGATATTGATTTGTCTATAAAAATCTTTTTTAGATATAGATATATTTAAAATCCCTACTATTTTTTGAATAATTACAGGTAAAAGAATTATAAGCATATAGATATATCTATTAAAAAGATTTAGTTTATTAGATCCTAATTTGAAATATAATGGATAGTATACACTATAATATATAGAAACTAAAGTAGTTGCAAAAACAAAATCACCTATAGAACATATATTTCCTATAAGTCTTCCCTTTAGAATAATTGAAAATACCACAGTTGTCAAAATACATATCACCCAATTTATTACATTTATACTAATTACAAATAAATATTTCTCTAAAACTATATTATTTTTTTCAATAGGTAAACTATATATAAACATATTACTCTTATTTTTACTTATAGCTTGTTCTACATAGTTTATTAATATATAAGAAGTCATAGCTATGACATAAATATATATATAATGTTGCTCTCCACTCATATTACACTCTAACCCTAAAAAAACCAAAGACATTATCATAGGTATGGAAACTAAAAAAATTTTTCTACATAAGATTAAATCATTAATTATTAAATTAATAATATTCTTCATATTACATGCTCTCTTTCTTTTCATATATTGTTATGGATAAAGCAGAAGATATAACAAATAAAATTATGCTTATTAGTGTGATTATTAAAACAAATTTTTCATATACATTATTACTAATATTATAAGTTGTTCTATAATTATTCAAATGATTATTATCATATATACCATATATCACTGAAAAAACACAAAAATATATAAAAGTATTTAAAAGTCTTCCTTTTCTATAATCAAGTTTAAAATATATAGGTAATTGTATTGCCATAGAAGTAAATATAACACTTAAGCTAGAAAAAATAGTGCTAATTTGTGGAAATTGAATTATATCTTTAAAATTTAGTGCATAAACTATAAAATTAGTTATATACAGTAATATTAAAGATATTATAAAGTATACTATTATAGAAGTATACTTAGCTAAAACCACCTCTTTTTTCTTAACTGGAAGAGACTTTAACATACAATCTTCCTTTGCTCCTTCTCCATAATAAAATGAGATTGAAATAAGCATAGACACTATTAAATAAATACTAAGTATACATATACCTTGTTTATCTGTTTTATCAAAAATAAATATATAAAGTGCCAAAAGGGCTAAAATTTTTATTATATAGGACTTAGTAATAATTAAATCCTTTTTTATTAAATTTAGCATTTATTCCTACCCCCTTACTGTATAAACCATAATATCCTCCAAACTTGGTTTTTCTATTATAAGTTCTCCCTTTCTAGTTATTTCTTTTATAATATTAGCTGAAGTAGTTAACCCCTCAAAACCAAAAGAATTTTTATTTATACCTACAAAATATTTTTTTGTTTCTTCATTTAAAAAATCTAATCCCCCCTTTACTAGAGAATACTTACTCATTATTTCATCCTTGTTTTCTGAAAACACTATTTTCCCTTTATTTATAAAAGTTATATAATCTGCTATTTTTTCCAAATCTGTAGTTATATGTGTAGAAAAAAATACACTTTTATTTTCATCCTGGATTAAATCATATAGTATATCTAAAATTTCTCTTCTAAATACAGGGTCTAATCCTGCTGTAGGCTCATCCATTATTATAAGTTCCGCGTTATGGGAAAGAGCTAGAGCTAATGAAAATTTCATTTTCATACCCTTAGATAGATTTTTTATTTTTTTCTTAGGATCTAAATCAAAAGTTTTCAAATATTTACTAAAAGTTTTATCACTCCACCCTTTATAAAAAGGAGCTATTATTTTTTTCATAGTTTCTATATTTACATGGTCATAAAAATAATTTTCATCATATACAAAGCCTATTTTTTCTTTTACTTCTTTTTCCCCCTTTACATTATCCATACCAAATATTTTTATATCTCCAGAATCCTTTTTTATTAAATTCATAATTAATTTTATAGTAGTACTTTTGCCTGCCCCATTAGGCCCTATGAATCCCATAATATATCCTCTATCCAACTGAAAATTTATATTTTCCAATGAAAAATCCTTATACTCTTTTTTTAAATTTCTTACTTCTAATATTTTATTCATATATTATATCCTCCTTTTTCATACGGATATTTACCCTATTTATATCATTTATACATAACACTCTATGTAAGAAACAAACTCTAAATCAGCAGTCTATGTAAATCACTTACTTTAAATCATAGATTTAGATTTCTGGATTAAACTTTGAGTTATCTATTTTTCTATAAAAGGGACTCTAAGCGCTGATAAGTACATAGGTAAGTATTTTATTGAAAATATAATATTTTAAGTATTTCTAAAATTTCCTCATAAGATATGTCCAATAATTTACTTTCCTCTATAACTTCATTTAATTTTTCTTCTATAATTTTTATTTTCTTTTCTCTTAAAAGCTCCTTATTTTGAGCAGCTACAAAAGTTCCTTTTCCTTTTACCGTTTCTACGAAGCCTTCCTTTTCAAGCTCTTCATAAGCTCGTTTTGTAGTTATAACACTTACCCCAACTTCTTTGGCTAAATTCCTTATAGATGGAAGTATCTCCCCTTCTTTTAATTCTCCTTGTATTATAGCGGCTTTTATTTGGCAAAGGATTTGTTCGTATATAGGCTGCTCTGAAGCATTAGATATTAATATCTTCATTCATAAACACCTTACCTTATATCGTATATACTGTATATATATAATATATACAGTATATGTTTTTTTGTCAACCTTTACTTATAAATAATATAATAAAATTTTTATTTATCACTTTACTTTGTTAAGTTATTATGTTATACTTTTTAAAAATAAATAATCTAATTCATTGATAAGGAAGAGTAACTAAGAGGAATATTTAAAGAGAGTTAAGGATGGTGTAATCTTAACAATAGGAGTTTTAGTGAATGGGCCTTGGAGAAATAAAGCGAAATCTTTTACAGAAAGTAGTATTTATCGGAAGCCTACCGTTAAAAGGGATAGGGTATGTTAGTACCTGAATTTGAGATATGTTTAAATTACTATTATTTAAACATAAATTAGGTGGCACCGCGAAATATAATCTTCGTCCTAATAAATATTAGGATAGAGGATTTTTTTATTTGTCAAAATTAATTTATAACAGAATAAATACTTTTATTTGATAATTCAAGTAATTTTTTAACTATAGTATAAAAAATGAAAATACTAACTATAACCATAAATTTGTGAAATAGTAGTTAAAGAAACTGTTTTATGGGTTTTTATAATCAAACTTCATAAGAAATATTAAAAGGAGGTGTAACTATGGCTTGAACTGAAGAATGTGATTGGCAATGGAATTTATATTTTAAAACAAATTATTTTTTATATTCGAAAGGGGATATTATTATGAATTTAAAGAAAATGATAATCTGTTCACTACTTTTAGCCATAGGCTTATTATTACATCAAATTTCACCTCCACTACTATTTGGAATGAAACCAGATTTTTTATTAGCTATGATGTTTATAGCCCTAATAATTGCAAAGGATTATAAAACTACATTAGTAATTGGTCTTCTATCAGGAATTTTAACAGCAGCTACTACAACTTTTCCTGCAGGACAAATTCCTAATCTAATAGATAAAATAGTTACTACAAATATATTATTCCTATTAGTTAAATTCACAGATGGTAAAGTTAAAAATCAAGCAAGAATGATTATATTATCAATCACAGGAACCTTTATAAGTGGTTTTGTTTTCTTAGGTTCTGCTTTATTATTAGTTTCTCTACCAGCTCCATTTATGACTTTAGTTTTAACTGTTGTGTTACCTGCTTGTGTAATAAATACAATTGCTACAGTAATACTTTATAATGCAATAAGTGCAGCTCTTAAAAGATCTTCAATAACATTTTAGGGAATTACCACTTAAAGTAAGTTTACCTACAGTCTATTAAAAAGGAATATATGTCTATAAAGGCAACTTAATTCGCTAAGATATTCTAAATTTGTTTTTTATAAAATATATTGAAAAAAATGATAACTCGCTGACCGCTCAAACAATCAGTTTTTTCTAATATATTTTCAAAAAACAAATAAGAATATCTAAGCTTTTTCGAATACCTTTTACGCCATATATCCAAATTTTTAATATACTGAAGCTAGTATAACTTTTTAAAGATAATTTTCTGTAAGTCAAGAAAGGTACAATATAAATAAGTATCAGAACTTACCTCATTCTCTAATTACCTATTGTTTTATAATTTGTATATTAATTTATATTTTGGTTTGACAAGGTAATTTTGAGATGTTATATTAATAATAAAGTTATATAAAGTATCCTTCAGGGTTGGGTGAAATTCCCTATCGGCGGTATAGCCCGCGAGCCATAAGGCAGATTCGGTTAAATTCCGAAGCCGACAGTATAGTCTGGATGAAAGAAGGTAAATACAATTATGCGTATTTTTTTATTATGTATATTTATTGTGTTTTCAACTCCCCTTAAGGCTACTTAAGGGGAGTTTTTATGTGTTATTTAGAAAAAAGTATAAAAATAATATACGTATAATAAAGAACTGAGGTGCTTTATATAAATTTTTTCACAATATGGAGGAATTTTAAATGAATGAATCACTATTAACTCAGTTTGGCAATTCTTTAAACCGTGTAGAAAAAGCATTAGATAATCTAAAAAATGGCAAGGGAGTACTTCTTGTTGACGATGAAAATCGTGAAAATGAAGGAGATCTTATTTTTCCTGCTGAAACTATTACAGTACCTCAAATGGCTATGCTAATAAGAGAATGTAGCGGTATTGTTTGTCTTTGCTTAACAGATGAAAAAGTAAAAAAATTAGGTTTAACTCAAATGGTACCTAATAATACCTGTAAGTACGAAACCGCATTCACTATCTCAATTGAAGCTAAAGAAGGCGTAACTACAGGTGTTTCCGCTACAGATAGAGTTACTACAATTCTTACTGCAATAAAAGATGACTGCAAGCCTGAAAACTTATGTCATCCTGGTCATGTTTTCCCACTTCGTGCCCGTACAGGAGGTGTATTAACTAGACCTGGCCATACAGAAGGCACCGTTGATCTAATGCATTTAGCAGGATATAAACCTGCAGGAATTTTGTGCGAACTTACAAATCCTGATGGAACTATGGCTCGCCTACCACAAATAATTGATTTTGCTAAGAAACATAATTTAACCGTTCTTTCCATTGAGGATATTATAAAATATAAGGAAATTGTGACTTAACAACTTTTAAAGAGTTATTCTAGCTTCCCGTAGTTTAAAAAATAGGGATATGTGGTGTAAAAGGCATTTGAACAAAATTAGAGATTCTTAGTTGTTTTTGCAAAATATATGTATGTTCCAAATTATTGTCTGAGCGTTCAGCGAGTTATGATTTGGAACCATATATTTTAAGAAAAAACAAATTAGAATCTCTTATTGAAGTGAGTTGCCTTTCTAACCACATATCCCTTTTTTAAACCAAGGGTAGTATAACTTCCTTTTAAGTCGTAATTTCTTTATTTTATTCTTCCGTCTGTACTTATTATTACTTCATTAAATGGTACTATAGTTTCTGATTTTAACATAGCCTGTTTAACTGCATTTACTATGCCGCCACAACAAGGTACTTCCATTCTTACTACAGTTATACTTTTTATGTTGTTGTTTTTTAATATTTCTGCTATTTTTTCTTTATAGTATTCATTATCATCTAGTTTTGGACATCCTATTAACGTTATACGGTCTTTTATAAATTTTTTATGAAAATTACCATAAGCATATGCTGTACAGTCCCCTGCTATTAATAAATTTGCATCTTGTAGATATGGAGCTTTTGTATTGACTAATTTTATTTGTACAGGCCATTGTTGTAATTCTGAATCCATATCCATTTTCTCATCACTTTTTTTGGTTTTTTCTTTTATATTTAAGTTAACATTTTTTACTGGTCTCTTAATAGCTTTTGCCATAGTTCCTGGACATCCACAGGGCATTTTTTCTTTATTTTCTTCTGCTGACTTTTTCATAGCCATTCTTTTTTCTACTAATTCTTCATTATATTCTGCAGCTTCTCTTTCCACTATCTTTATAGCTCCTGTTGGACATTCTGGAAGACAATCTCCTAACCCATCACAATATTCATCACTAACTAAAACTGCTTTGCCATCTATTAGCTCTATAGCTCCTTCATGACAAGCTGTTACACATAATCCACATCCATTACATTTTTCTTTATCTATATTAACTATCTTTCTAATCATTTTTATATTCCTCCTGTTGATTTTATATATTTATTATAGTACTATTATGTAAATAATTCTGTAACTAATGTTACCACCATAAAATTTACGGAGGTTCGTTTATGAATAATATTTTTTGTGTTTTAAGTAAATGTATATTGTTTAAAGATTTTGAGGAAAAATGCATAGAAAAAATTCTTAAGAATATAAATTATAAAGTAAAAGATTATAAGAAAGATGAAATAATCGCTATAGAAGGTGATGCCTGCTCTACTATAGGTATTATATTAGATGGGAGCATGGAAATACAAAAATTATTTTCTTCTGGAAAGACTGTTACTATTACAACCTTAGTCACTGGAGATATTTTTGGTGAAGTTATTGTATTTTCTTCTATGAATAAATATCCTTCTACTATACTATCTAACTCTAATAGTAAGGTTATGTTTATATCTAAGGAAGATATCATTAAACTTTGTGGTTTAGACTCTTTAATTTTAAATAACTTAATGGGACTTCTATCTAATAAAATATTAATGTTAAATAAAAAAGTAAAAAATTTATCTTATGAAACTATTCGTCAAAAAATTTCTAGTTTTTTATTGGATCAATATAGAACTCAAAATAGTTTGACTTTAAAATTAAATATGTCCAGACAGGCTTTAGCTGAAACCTTCGGTATACCCAGGCCTTCTCTATCAAGGGAACTTATTAATATGAAAAATGATAAGTTAATAGATGTTGAGAAAAATATAATAACTATAAAAGACTTAGACGCCTTAGAAGAAATTTTATATTAAATTTAATAACAATTACCAACTGTAATATTAATAAATCACTCTATAAACTATCCTCACAGTAAATATTTCTTTAAAAAAAGCGTCTATTAGAATAATAATCTCTTCAACTTATACTATTTCAACAAAAGTTTAAAATAATTAGTACTTTTTTTGATACTATGAATAAATTAATATTGTAATGACTTTTTATGAGGTGTATTTTTATGGCATATTCCGATAGGGAATTATTAGCTAGAATTATAAAATGTGAAGCTGGTGGTGAAGGGCAAAATGGAATGCAAGCCGTAGCTACTGTAGTTATGAATAGAGTTAGAGTGCCTTATGGTGAATATCACAGAATTGGTCAAGGTAATTTAAGAAATGTTATTTATCAACCTGGCCAATTTGATTGTGTGAGAGATGTATTAAGAGGAATTCCTAACCCCCAAACTATTTGGGCTACTCCACCAGAGCAAGTACACTATGATATAGCCGACTGGGCATTATCTGGTAATAGACTATATAATATAGGATATTCTCTTTGGTATTTTAATCCTTTTAGGCCAAGTTGCCCTTATACTTTTCCAGCAAATGGTACTGGTTCTTTCCAAGTAAGAGTTGTTCAGCATTGTTTTTATAATCCCACTGAGTTATATGCACAAACTTAATAAATAAATTAGGAGGAATTTTATGTTTATTGATGATTATTCTTATTTAGAAAATAATCCTGGTGATGAAAATATGAATATGAGGCCTATGCCTTACATGACTTGGGGTAATTCTCCAATGTATAATCCATATATGCCTAATATGGCTTCTTCTATGGATAACATAAATTATAATGATATGAATAGATGCAACAATAACATAGCTAATAAAAATGAAGATTATATGTATACTGATGCTGCATCACCTGTGGTCACTAATGAACCTCAATCTGCACCTGCACCTGCACCTGCACCAGCACCTAGCCCTAATGCTCAATTTATGCCTTCTATACAAGATGATATCTTATATAATCAAGGCTTTTTAAAAACTCAAATAGGTAAAAGAGTAAAAATAGATTTTTTAATAGGTACTAATATGTTCATAGACAAAGAAGGTACCCTAGTAGGTGTTGGAATAAGCTATGTTTTAATAGATGAAGTAGACACTAATCATTTGATTATGGCTGATATGTACTCTATAAAATTTGTAACAATATTTGATTAAATAATCTCTTATACAATAAGTTCATTTTAAATTAATATTTTTTAGATTTGATTTAAAATGAACAATCCAAGAATATAAAAGCTATGAAAAATAGGGTTAATACCTTAATTTCATAGCTTTTTCATCTAAAATAAAATTTATAGTTTGTAAAATATCATAAACTTAACCTTTATATATCTCCTTTTAATAGATAACATCTAAATAAATTCTTCACTTGATAATTATGAAAAATTTATTATAAACTAAAAACTACAGTTAAAAGCATTTTAAATCTTTCTGTAGCTAATAATGCATGTGGTACATTAGCTGGCATTACTATAGTTTCTCCTTTTTTAACATTAAACTTTTCTTCTCCTATAGTTATTTCTGCTTCACCATCTAAAATATAAACCATAGCATCTCCTGAAGCTGAATGAGAACTTATTTCTTCACCCTTATCAAAAGCAAATAAAGTTACGCTTAGTGGCTTCCCTTGTGCCAAAGTTCTACTTACTACTGTACCATCTTCATAATTTACTAAAGATTCCATCTCTATGGGTCTTGCAAAATCTATATTTTTTATTAATGGTTTTTTTGTCATGTAATAACTCCTCCTTCAAATCTCTCCTATAGCATGAACTAAAGGGATTACATTTTCTATATTTATATAATAATATTTTTCAATTAAAAATTCCGTAACTAATGTTACTTATTAATTAGTTTATTCTTCAACTAGACCACTTTCTTTAAACTTTCTCATAAAGTTCCTGTTTATTTTTTCTAGTTTTTTCTTTAATAATAAGGCTAATAGTATTGATAGAGTAAAATAAATTAGCAATACTACTATATCTCTTAAAAGTATACCTTCTATAACTCCTCCCACCGCTTCTCTCATACCTGATACAGCATAAGTAAAAGGTAATAATGGATTTATCCTTTGAAAAAATCCTGGAGTAACTTCTATAGGGAAAGTTCCTCCTGAAGCAGATATTTGAAGCACCAGAAGTATTACTCCTAAAGCTTTTCCTACATTACCAAACACAGATACTAATGTATATATTATCATAGAAAATATTATGCTTATAAATATTGAAAATAAAATAAATATTGGTTTATTTGATACATATACTTTTAATAAATATATGTCCCCTAAACTAACTATTAAAGCTTGAAATATAGCTATAGTCATAAATGTAAGATATCTACCAAAGTATTTTTCATATACTTTTAGTTTTTTTGCTCCTTTTATATCTTTTACATCTACTGAAAGTATAGAAACTAAAATTAATGCTCCTACCCAAAGGGATAAAGTTGTAAAAAAGGGAGCCATGGCTGATCCATAATTAGGAATAGGATAAATTCTATTTTCTTTTATTTCTACAGGGTTGGATATAAAATCACTTTCTATTTTTGCATTATTTTTCATTAATTTTATTATTTCATTTAATCTTTCATCATCATCTAAAGTTTTAAGCTTATTTGATACTTCTCCTATAGATTTTTCTATAGATGGTAAATTAGATTTAAGAATTTTTATGCCTTTTATACCTTTTTCTGCTCCAGTATATCCTTTATCTAATAGCTCAGTTGCCTCTGGTAAATTTTCATTAGCATTCTTTAACAGTTGTATAGCATTATCTGCTACAACTATTAAATCATTAAGAACGTTATTTATAGCTGGTACTATTTTAGGATTAAAATCCTCTATAATCTGTTTTAGTATAGAATCTATACCATTGGCTTTATTTTTTAGCCTATTTAGTACTTCTACAGATACTTTTTCGCCTCTATCTATGGAAGATACTACAGTATTTATATTTTCTATTTTATTATTTACCCTTTCCTTCATATCTTTAATTCTATTTTCAAAATCGTTCAGTATAATATTTTTTTTATCTTTATTTATAATATCAACTAATTCCAATGTACTATTTAAAATTTCTTTTACATTAGTTAACTTATCCTTTGATGCTACTAAATCCTCTTTAGCTTGCTGAGAATTTTTTTCTATTACTCCTACACCTTCCCCTATTAAAACTTCTGCTGTATTATTTATTTTTTTAGCTATAATTAAATCCTGTTTTATATAGGGTGCTACATTATTTATTCCTTCTTTAGATTTTGATAAAAATAATTTTGTTTTATCCCCTGCACTTAAAGCCTTATTTATAGTATCCTTTATTAGAGGAATATCCTTATTTATTTTTTCTATAAATTCCTCTAAGGTTATAGCACCTTTTTCTAGATTATCTATAGAAGCGTTTATTTCAGGTATCTTATCATTAACATAAAAAATCATATTCATTAAATCTTTAAGTTTTGGTTTTCCCTTTTCTAACTCTATTCCCAACTTATTAAATATTTCAAATATAATACCATTTACTGTTTTTACAAAGGTTTTTGTAACCTCATTTTGTACTGTTGTAACGCCTTTACTTGTTATCTTAGGTGCCACTGCATTGCTCTTTTCGTTTACAGAATAAATTAAGGTAGGTTTTTCTTGTTTGTCTCTCGTTATAGATAAAATTTTATAAGAAAAGTCTTCTGGTATCATTACACTGGCATAATACTTTCCATACTTTACTCCTTTTTCAGCTTCTTTTTCATCAACAAATTTCCATCCAATATTTTTATTTATTTTTAGTTTATTTACAAGCTCTTCTCCTACATTAATGCTTTGGCCCTTAAAAACAGCAGCTTTATCTTTATTTACTACGGCTACAGATATTGACTTTGTATTAGCGTATGGATCCCAAGAAGACTTTATATTAAACCAGGCATATAAGGAAGGTAATATCATAAGCCCTAACACTACAACTATAGCTACCCAATTTGTTATTATATTTTGTAGATCTCTTCTATAAATCTTAAAAATATTCTTCACAAAATACCCCCTTTTTACCTTTTACCGAAAAGTATATTACAATAAAAATCTCTCTTATAAAGCTTAGTATTTCTATATTTACAACTTTAAATACCTAATTTTCGAATATATTTTATCTCATGATTTTTATTAATATAAACTTACTATTTCTAAGCAAAACAATAAGGCCTAAAATTTAATGACATTATTCATGCTATTAAAACTTTAAACCTAAACCTATTTAATATTTTTATTTTAACTAATACATATATATTTATTCATAATAAATATGTATTAAAATCTTCACCCTTTAAATATTTAACTAAATTTTAATTTGGAAATTTTATAGTTTTAATTTTGAAATAATACGGTAAGCTCTATCAGGATAATTAGTAATGATGCTAGTTATTTTATTTTTTATTAAGCTTTCCATATTAGTTTCATCATTTATTGTATAAGGGTTTACTTCCAAATTATTAATGTAACATTTATCTATAAATTCCTTTGTAAGAGTAATATAATTAGGATGAAGTGCTTCTACTTTTATAGATCTAGCATATTCCCAGGGCTCATACAAAGACGCTTCATAAAGCATCCCTGTTTTAATATTTGAATTTATTTCTTTAACTCTCACTAAAGAATAATGATCAAAAGAGGATATTATCACTCTATCTAACATTTTATATTTTTCTATCATATCTATAACTTTTTCTTCTATATTAGGATAAACTCTATAACCTGCTTTTATTTCTATGTTTAAGTAAATCTCTGTATTTTTTATTAGACTTAAAAGTTCTTCTAAAGTAGGTATTTTTTCACCTTTATATTCATTACTAAACCAAGAGCCTGCATCTAACTTTTTTAATTCATCTAATGAAAAATCTTTTACTTCACCTTTTCCATCTGTAGTTCTATCCACTCTTTCATCATGGATAATTACAATATATCCATCCTTAGATAAATGAACATCTAACTCTATTCCATCTGCATTCATTTCTATAGCTTTTTTAAAAGCAGCCATAGTATTCTCTGGAACATAAGCACTGGCCCCTCTATGGGCTAGAATTTTAGTATATTTCATATTTTTTCTCCTATCTAATAAAATTTTATTAGTATAATTTATATGCATTACTTAATGAAAAATTCTCTATAGGAGTTTTCATTCCTTCTAAAAATAAAAAAATTATATATAAAAAGTTGAAAAATCTAAAATAATATTATAATAAATTTTCAGTATTATACCTACAACTTAATTTAGCACTAAAAAAACAAAAGCTATGAATTTTGAAATACAATATCAAAATTCATAGCTTTTCAATTTTATTTTACTCTGATACATTTACCATCGCTTGGATAGGTATCTCTGTAAATTTTACCACTAAGGTCTACATAATATTGACTCACTGCATAGCTTCCATCACCTTTACCATATACGCCTTCAAACACATAGACTTTTTTATTCTTAAGTTCCTGTGGGAATGCCTTATAAGGTGTAGTTATGTGAGAGTATGGGACTGTCTGAATCCCTAAATAATTTAGAGTAACATCAGAAGGCTTAACAGATTCCACTAAAGCTCTAGCTTTACTTTCACTTATATAATTATTCTTGGAACTAGATTCTTCTTTAGACTTACTTGTTCTTTCCTTATGTTTATTATTTACCTTATGTTTATTATTTACTTTAGATTGATTATATTCATTATCCTTCTTTTCTTTTAAAGTCTTTATTTCTTGTTGTTTTTTTAGTTTTTCTTCATTGTTCTTCTTTTCCTCTATTTTAGTTTTTATATTATTTCTTATATCCAATGCTTTTTCATTATCCTTATCATATTTTAAAACTATATCTAAATATTTATTAGAACTATCATAATTTTCTTTCCTAAATTCTTCATTAGCTAAGTCTATTAGTTCATTTACACAACCATCTATTTTATCTTTTGCTAAAATGTATACTTTACCCCTATTTTCATCTATAGAACTTAATTTTTCTAAAGCTTCTTCATATTTTTTATTTTCTAATAGATTTACAGCCTCATTATACACTTTTTGACTATGTTTAAGATCCTCTGCTTCTTTTATTTTTTTATCTATTTCTTTATCTTCTTTATAGTTTAATGATTCCTTAAAGCTATCTATAGCTTTTTCATATTCTCCTTTTTCCATATAATTATTAGCTGTTGCTAGAACTCTATTATAAGCTTCAACTTTATTATATCTGTACAACCCTAAACTTATTAATAATGCAATTACAATCGTGATTAAAATAATAGCCTTTTTGTTCTTTAATTTATTCACTTGAATTCTCTCCTCTTACATGTATTTTGTTTTAGCATATTATATTAATATAAATATTACTTACACTTTTAATATATTCTTTTAAAATTTATAGTTTACAAATTCATCCATAGATTTATCTATTATCTTTTTCACATATATTACATTTAATCTTTATAATAAAATTTATTTTTTATTTATAGAAATTATATGATTTTAGACTATGTTCTGAATTATCCATTAAAATTTAATTTGAATTGTATATTAATTATATATAGGCCACTCTATTGTAATTTCTTATATTAACTGAAGTAAATAATTACCAAATATTAACTTAGCATTGCTCGTGTATTTTATATTTTCTAAATTATATGTTATTATTATTTTGGAAAGTTTTTGAATTAAGAATGTACTTAAAAATATTAATGTCGTGTTAGACATAACCAATAAGGGGGATTAATAAATGAAGTTTTGGAGAAAATATACTCAACAAGAAATGGATGAAAAAATAACTGAATCTTTAGAGAAAACTTTAAACTATGACAACACTAAAACTATAGGAATACCAGGAACTAAATTGGATGATACTGTTTTTTATGACGATCATAGCTTTGTAAAGCACTCACCATATCTAAGAACATTTATACAAAATCCAAATCATATAGGGTGCCACACATATGATAAAGCAGATATATTATTCGGAGGAACCTTTGATATAGAAAGAGAGCTCATTCAATTATTAGCAATTGATGTTCTTAATGGAAATGATGAAGAATTTGATGGATATGTAACTCAGGGAGGAACCGAAGCTAATATACAAGCTATGTGGGTTTATAGAAATTATTTTAAAAAAGAAAGAAAAGCAAAACATGAGGAAATAGCTATAATCACATCTGCTGATACTCATTATTCAGCATATAAAGGATCTGATTTATTAAATATAGATATAATAAAAGTTCCAGTAGATTTTTACAGTCGTAAAATTCAAGAGAACACTTTAGATAGCATTGTCAAAGAAGCTAAAGAAATTGGGAAAAAATATTTTATAGTAATATCTAATATGGGAACTACAATGTTTGGTTCCGTAGATGATCCAGATTTATATGCTAATATTTTTGATAAATATAATTTAGAATATAAAATTCATGTTGACGGAGCTTTCGGTGGATTCATATATCCTATAGATAATAAAGAGTGTAAAACGGATTTTTCTAATAAAAATGTAAGTTCTATAACATTAGATGGTCATAAAATGTTGCAAGCACCCTATGGTACAGGAATTTTCGTTTCCAGAAAAAATTTAATACACAATACTCTTACAAAGGAAGCAACTTATATAGAGAATTTAGATGTTACGCTAAGTGGTAGCCGCTCAGGTTCTAATGCTGTAGCTATATGGATGGTACTTGCTAGCTACGGACCATATGGATGGATGGAAAAGATAAATAAATTAAGAAATAGAACTAAATGGTTATGTAAGCAATTGAATGATATGAGAATTAAATATTACAAAGAGGACAGTATGAACATAGTAACTATAGAAGAACAATATGTTAATAAAGAAATAGCAGAAAAATACTTCCTGGTACCAGAAGTTCATAACCCTACAAATAACTGGTATAAGATAGTCGTTATGGAACATGTTGAATTAGATATATTAAATTCCTTAGTATACGATTTAAGAAAATTCAATAAAGAACACTTAAAAGCAATGTAAATACTAAATAAGTTGGTTGCATCTTATAGAATAATAAAAGGGTACATAGGTAGATTTGTTTTTATGCATATCCACCTACACACCCTAAAATTAAACTTCTTTTTGATCATAAAACTTTATTTTCTCAATTCTTTTTTCTTTTATTTCTTCTATCTTAAATGTAAAATTTTTATATCCTATATTTTTTTCTTCAGCACTCATCGAAATACGTCCAAGAAGGTCAATTAGAAATCCATTTATTGTATCACAATCTTGGTTTTCAATATTTATATTAAAATAATCATTAAGGTCATCAAGGGAGACCATACTACCTATTATAAAAGTATGATTATTAATTCATATACAATATTATTATAAATAATCTCTGTTCAATATAGTTATACTTAGTTAATAATAAAAAGTGCTGGAAGTTTACTGTAAATAAAAAAACACTAGGTATAAAACCTAATGTTTTCAATGGCACGACCAAGCCTATAAGCCGAGTTCTGTGTTAGACAATCATCTATCTAGGCCTATTGTTACCAATAGGCTCCAGCGATACTACCCGAGAGCGGGACGGGCCACCCCTGGAAACCTAAGTTTCCTGCTCTCCTATTCGATCTTGCTCCAGATGGGGTTTACATAGCCGTATAGTCACCTATACGCTGGTGAGCTCTTACCTCGCCTTTCCACCCTTACCAGATAAATCTGGCGGTATATCTCTGTTGCACTTTCCTTAGAGTCGCCTCCACTGGGTATTACCCAGCACCCTGCCCTATGGAGCTCGGACTTTCCTCTCCCGTACAATGTACGGCAGCGATTGTCTGGCTTACTCGCAAGTATTATGATATCATAGCTATAAATAAAAATCAAATTTATTTTTTAGAAAATATGGTTTCATTTTATCTATTTAACTTTTTTTAACTTTTTTTCTTGTACTTTATAAAGTATTCTCCCACAATTATCACAGTAAACTATCTTTTCTTCTTTTCTTATTTTATCTAAAATCATACTTGAAACCCTAACCCTACACCCCGTACATACTCCTTTTTCTAAAGGAACTAATGCTATTTTTTTAGATTCTTTTATTTTGTCGAATTTTTCTACAAAATCTTTTTCAATAATAGTTCTTATATTTTTTATAGATTTTTCACACAAATCTATTTCTATTTTGGCTTCATTTATTTTTTTACTACTAGTTTTTTTATAGTCATCAAAATTTACTTTTATTATTTTTAGTTCCTCTCTTAAATTTTCTTTTTCTGTACTTATTTTTTCATCCTTTTCTATTAATTCTATAGCTAAATTTTCTAGGTCTTTTATTGTATTCTTACTTTTTTCTATATCATTTTCAAGTCTTTCTATTAGCTTTATATCACTTTTTGCCTCATTATAAAGAGAGTATTCATTTTCTTCTATATTTTTATTTTCTCTTTTTATTTTTAAGCTTATTTCTTTATATTCTTTTTTTATATTCTCTAATTGTTCTTCCTTAGATTTATACTTTATTTTATTTTCTTCAAATTTATCTTTTAATTTTTTTAAAAAATATATATCGGAACCATCTTTTAGCACCTTATTACTATTTTCTAATGCAATATAACAATTTTGAAGTTTAATTAATAAATCTAAATTTTTCATAATCTCATTCTCCTTTAAAATATGATTTTTAATTTTAAAGAGATACCTCCTTACATTATACCTAATAATTTTTAAATGTATGTTATAGATGTGTTATGAATATATAAAAAAATAGAAACGAGTACACTAAACTCATTTCTATTTATACTTGTAGGGTGAAAAATTATTCTCAGCTAAAAGAACATCATTTTTAAAACCCATTTTTTCTATTCTATTTCTTAACCATTTATAAAAGCATTGTAAAGCTGGCCATTCTGTATGAAAGTGCCCTGCATCAATAACTGCTATTTTTTCTTCCATTAAGTCACTTACATAATGATATGTGGTATCTCCTGTTATTACACAGTCTGCTCCTAAAGCTTTTGCTTTATTAAAATAATCTTGACCACTACCGTTTATTATAGCTACTTTTTTTATTTTTAAAGAGTCTTCTCCTGAATATCTTAACACAGAAATATTAAAAACTTCTTTTACAATTTCACATAATTTATCTAAAGTAACTTCTTCTTTTAAATATCCTATTCTTCCTATACCTGCCTTATCATTATAAGTGCTAGGATCCAATATTTTTAAATCTTGTAACTTTAAAAACTCTGCTACTATTTGATTAAACCCATTTTCTGTAGAGTCCAAATTTGTATGACTAGAATATAAATTCATATCATTTTTTATTAATTCTATTATTTTTTTACCTAATAAAGTATCTGTAGTTATAGACGAAGGTTTTTTAAATAATAAAGGATGATGAGTAACTATCAAGTTACACTCCTTTTCCTTTGCCTCTTCTATTACATCTAAGGTACAATCTAAAGCAACTAATATTTTATTTACAGTAGCTTTTGAATCTCCTATCATAAGCCCTACATTATCATAACTTTCCTTTAAATATAAAGGAGCATATTCTTCTATTATATTTTCTATGTTTTTAACATTTAAATACATTGTACCAGCTCCTCCAATTTAATTATTTTTTCTTTTATTTCTACTTTTCTTAATGCGGCACTTTCTGTGTCTTCTCTTATATATTGTAGTATTTTTTTATATTTGTCAATATTGTTATATAAAAATTTCTTTATTAATGGGTGTTTAGTATTTATAAGATATTCTCCTATTTCATAATATATATGATCTACAGATTTAGGATTTTCATCATATTTTATTTTTATAATTTCATAGAATCTATTGTCTTCAAATACTAAAGATTCTTTTAATATTTTATATCCCATACTATATATATATTCTCTTAAAGCCTCTGGATTTTGCACCGGTTGTAATACTAAAAAATCTAAATCTTTAAAAACTTCCTTTGATTCTTTCAATATATCCTTTATAAGATGTCCACCCATACCTGCAATTATAGCACCATTAACCTCTTTAGGATGTATTTTAGTAAGTCCTGGCCCTAGTCTACATTGAATTTTACTTTGTAATCTATGAGAATTAATATTATTTTTTGCTCTATCTAAAGGGCCTTTATTTATATCTCCCGCTATAGCACTTTTGCATATATTATTTTTAATTAAATATATGGGGATGTATGCATGGTCTGTACCTACATCCACTACAGACTCACATTTGTCTACCATATTAGCTATTTCTTTTAGTCTTAAACTTATTTCCATATCTAACTCCTGCATATATGTTATATTTATCTTTTAAAATAATAAAAATTTTATATATTTTATAACATTATAATATTATAAAAAAACATGTAATATCCTTATTTGAAATATTAAAAATACTGTTGAAAAAAACAATGATATATATAAAAATTTGTAAGCATAGTTTTTATCATATTTTGAATAGAAATATGATACATAATACATACAAAATAATATAACCATATTTAGAGCTCCATACATCATTTGTTTAAAAGCAAATTGTTTCCCTTCTCCAAAACCTACTGGAGTAAATTTTGCATCAAACACAAGGGGCATCTTATCTGGTAAAAGATTATATAAATAAAATATCATAGGTGTTAAAGTTATTATTAATATCATAATAGTTACAATTATAAAAGGAGTGAAATACCTTTTATCTTTAAATATATTTGTGTTTTTATTTAATTTAAATTGCCAATCTTCCTCTTTCACATCCGCTTGTTTTAATATTAGTTCAAACTCTTCTAAATTTTCAGGAGATATACCATAATTTATTTTATCTGTTTTTAAATATAATATAGTTTTATTTGAGGTCACATACATATAGGTATTACCTAACTTATCTATTATATTTCTTCCTATAGCATAATAATATTTACTAAATCCAGATATTCTCATATTCTTTATATATCCAGATTGTTTTTTGTAACATTGTATTTCTTTAATAGGAATTACAACCTGTTTCAATCCAAATATACTATTTATATAAATATTTTCTTCGTCTAGACAATAATAAACTGTAGAATACATCAATATATAGTAAATAAAATATATATCCAATCCTATTAAACAAATTTTTAATAATTCCATTATTTCATAAGAATCAACTAAAAGCATTATTAAAATTACTGCTGCATTATAAATTATAGTATTAGTTACTATAGAAATTAGTCCTGATCCACTTATAGGCTTAAATTTCTTCATGTTTATCACCTACCTTATTACATGAACATTATATCATTATAAGTAAAAAAAAAAAAGCACCTTATATTGGTGCATTAATCTAAATAATCTTTTAATTTTTTACTTCTACTTGGATGTCTTAGTTTTCTTAGAGCTTTTGCTTCTATTTGTCTTATTCTTTCTCTTGTTACATTAAATTCTTTTCCAACTTCCTCTAAGGTTCTAGCTCTTCCATCATCTAAACCAAATCTTAATCTCAATACCTTTTCTTCTCTTGGTGTTAATGTATCTAAAACATTAATAAGTTGTTCTTTTAACATTGTAAAAGCTGCTGCTTCTGCCGGTGCTGGTGCTTCATCATCTGGAATAAAATCTCCTAAATGACTATCTTCTTCTTCTCCAATTGGAGTTTCTAGAGAAACCGGCTCCTGAGCTATTTTCATTATTTCTCTTACTTTATCTACAGGCATTTCCATAATCTTAGCCACTTCTTCTGGCTGTGGCTCCCTACCTAGCTCTTGTAATAGTTGTCTTGATACTCTTATAAGCTTATTTATAGTTTCTACCATGTGAACTGGTATTCTTATAGTTCTTGCTTGATCTGCTATAGCTCTTGTAATGGCCTGCCTTATCCACCAAGTAGCATAAGTACTAAATTTATAACCTTTTCTATAGTCAAATTTTTCTACAGCTTTTATTAATCCTAGGTTACCTTCTTGTATAAGATCTAAAAATAGCATTCCTCTTCCTACATATCTCTTTGCAATACTTACAACAAGTCTTAGATTAGCTTCTGCTAATTTTTTCTTAGCAACCATATCTCCTGCTTCTATTCTTTGTGCTAATTCTATTTCTTCTTCTGAAGTTAATAATGCTACTTTACCTATCTCTTTTAAGTACATTCTAACAGGATCATCTATAGCAATACCTTCTGGAACTGATAAATCAATATCCTCTTCCTTTACGTCTATATCGTTCATATCACCTGTAACTTCCACACCCATAGATTCTAATACATCATATATCTTTTCGATTTGTTCTGGACTCAAATCTATTTCTTCTAATTCATCCATAATTTCTTTATAACTTAATGATCCACTTTTTTTACCTTTATCTATTAAGCGTCTAACTAACTTCATTTTTTCATTTTTGTCTTTAGCATTATTCTTCTTTTCTTTCATTATAAGTGTAGCCTCCTTTCGCCATTATTTCATGGCCCCTAAGGTTTTCTTTACTTTTATGAGTTCTTGGCTCATTTTTATAGTTTCATCTAAATTTCCTTTTGCTTCATACTCTTTAATCTTTTTAAGTAAATCTTCCTTATATTTTTCCAATTTATATTTTTTAATATTTAAAATAGCATCATCTATAAATTTTTTACTTTCATCTTCTTTGTAAATAAAATTGGTATTTAATATATTTACCCATTCTTTAGATGTTTCTACATTTTTATTGCATAGGGTTTCTATGTGCAATTTTTTATTTTGTATATTTGAGTCTTCTAAAGTATCTTTTATATATTTATATATCGTCTTATGAGTTTCCTCTATTATATCCTGCTCATTTATATTATTTTTTATATATTCGTAAATATTATTATAATTAAACATTAATTGGAGGATAAATCTTTCAGCTCTTATATAAGCTGGTTCTAGATACAATTTTTGTCCAAAAGCTTCCAACATATTCACTTCTTTTTCATTTTTCCTAGAATTTTGGTTTTTTTTGTTTAATTGGTCATATAAAGTCTGAATTTCTATATTAGTTTCCTCTGACAATCTTCTTATGTACATGTCTTTTTCTACAGGATCTAAACCTTCTATAATTTTTATATATCTATCTATATATTGTATAGCTTGCCTTTTATCCCTAATATTTAAATCCTGCCTACTAATTTTTATTTTATACTCTATAAGAGGTAAAGCTTCTTTTACTAATTTTAAGTAAGATTCTTTTCCATGGGCTTTTACAAATTGATCTGGATCTTTCCCATCTGGTACAGTTAATATTTCTACACCTAATCCTACATCCTTTAATATTTCTAAGCCCCTCTGAGTCGCTAATTGTCCTGCTGTATCTGCGTCATAAGATATTATGACTTTATCTGCATATCGTTTTAAAAGTCTAGCTTGATTTGTAGTTAGAGCTGTTCCTAGAGATGCTACAGAATTTTTTATGCCATATTGATGTAATGTGATACAATCCATATATCCTTCTACTATTATTAATACTCTATCTTTATTTTCTTTTACTGCATAATTTAATCCATATAAATTTATACCTTTTTTAAATACCATAGTTTCTGGTGAATTTAAGTATTTAGGTTTAGCATTATTTAGTACTCTTCCTCCAAAGCCTATTACCTTTCCTCTATAATCAAAGACTGGAAACATGACTCTGTTTCTAAATCTATCATAATAAGATCCATTTTTACCTTTTATAATAAGACCAGCAGATAGCATATCTAGTTCTGTATAGCCTTTTGTTTTTAAATGTCTTAAAAGCCCATCCCAACTATCCTTTGAGTACCCTAATCCAAACCTTTTAATTATTACTTTTGTAACACCCCTATTTAAAAAGTAATTTATAGCATTTTTATTTATTATAAGATTATTAAAAAAATATCTAGCTGCGTCTACATTTATTCTATAAATTTTATCTTTAGGATTATTTCTATTTTCTTTTTTATCTTCCTCTATATCTATATTTACTCTTTCTGCTAAAATTTTTATGGCCTCTGGGAAAGCAACGTTTTTAGTCTTCATTACATAAGTTACAACATTTCCTGCTTCTCCACATCCAAAACATTTATATATCTGCTTATCTTGTGACACACTAAAGGAAGGTGTTTTTTCATGATGAAAAGGACATAACCCAAAATAGTTCCTTCCACTGTTTTTAAGCTTTATGTCCCCTGATATAACATCTACAATATCATTTAGCTCTATTACCTTTTGGACGACATCTTCCGATATCAATGATTACTACCACCTTACTCTTTAATATTTTATGAATATATTATTTTAAAAATGCACAGGCAAAAATAATATATTCGACAAAAACTTTATATTTCCTTCTAGGTTTTCGAATATTTTTAAACTTTCGTTATAAACTCACTATAATATATTCTTTATAAATGCTAAATTTCCTTCAATTTTCAATAATTTTTATTTTTTACTTATATATCATCATTTTTTATTACATCAATTTATATATTTTACTTTTTTTCCTATTAAATATTATGCCCAATTCATAATTTTTTAATATATTACTACCTTGGGTACGTATATATTATTGAAAAGATATAAACAGTAGTCATCACTCATTCCAGCTATATAGTCTGCCACTCCTATATATATGCCTTCTTCTTCTGCTATATTTTTATAAAGCTTTGGCATTTTTTTAGGATTTTTAACAAAATAATCAAAAACTTGTTTTAATACAAATTTAGCCTTTTCTCTCTCTACCTTTAATATTTTTCCATTATATATTTTTTCAAATAAATATTTTCTAAGCTCATGTAAAGCACTTTCTTTTTCATCACTTAAGGATACCTCTATTAATCCCTCTTCTATATTATTTAATGTATTTTTTATACAATCTATAACTAAAGTATCTATTCTTTTCCCATGAGTATTTCCAAGACAGTATAATAAATCCTTTGGTATATCCTTCTGAAGTAAAAGTCCTGCTCTTATAGAATCATCTATATCATGGTTTACATATGCAATCTTATCACTATACTTAACTACCTGACCTTCTAATGTGTAAGCCTTAGGAGCGTTTTTAGAAAATCCACTATGATATAGTATGCCATCTAATACTTCCTTAGTTAAATTTAATCCACTACCTTCCTTTTCAATTTTTTTAAGAACTCTTATGCTATTTTCATTATGTTTAAAGCCATCAGATAGTAATTCATTTAATACTTCTTCTCCATTATGAGCAAAAGCTACATGCCCTATATCGTGTCCTAGGGCTATTGCTTCTATTAAGTCTTCATTAAGGCCTATACCTTTCCCTATTGTTTTTGCAATCTGTGCAACCTCTAAAGTATGAGTAAGCCTAGTTCTATAATGATCTCCAGAAGTTCTTATATATACTTGAGTTTTATGCTTTAATCTTCTAAAGGATTTGCTATGAATAATTCTATCTCTATCTATCATAAAAACTGTCCTTATATCATCCTCAGGTTCCGCTCTTTCCCTTCCTTTAGAATTTATAGAAAGACATGCCTTTGCATTTAATATTAATTGTTCTTTTTTTTCAATACCTTGTCTTATATTCATAATATATCATCCTAACAATAAAATGTTTTTGTGTTATTAATTCTATATTAAGTTAAGAACTCCTTTTTTTTATTAAACCGTTATAATAAATGATTTAGATTAATATCATTATAGAAGAAAATATTTTTTAAGGAGTGTTTCTATGGCTTATGTGGCTAAGTCATTTGATATAAACTTATTATCTGAAGAAAACGTAAAAAAATACGTTCTGCCTAAATATAATTTACAAACCGCTGATATTTGTCAAATTAAATTTAAAAATACAGAAAAACAAAGAGCTGTTTACAAAGTTACTTATGGGAACAGCTGCTATTGCTTAAAAAAAGTATATTACGATGAAGCTGATCTATTGTTTGTCTATTCTGCTGTAGAATGGTTTTATCGAAATGGAATCAAGGTTCCTAGAATTCTCCCTGCTTGTGATGGCAATAGATTTGTAAATTATAATAATATGTTTTTTATACTTACCCCTTGGATTGAAGGACAAAAATGTGATTATGATAGAAAGGAACATATTATATATTCTATAGAAAATTTAGGCAAAATGCATGTTAGTGTAGAAAATTTTGTTCCTATAAAAGGTAGTAAAGTTAAAGAAAAAAATGATAGTATCTATAGATCCCATGAAAAACATTTTTTTCACCTTTTAAATTCTTCTAATTACGCCTTTAAAGAAAAAGATAAATTCTCTGATTTTTTTCTGAAAAATTTTGAAAAAAATATTTTGTTAGCCAAAACCTCTGTAGATATAGCCCACAGTATAAATAATAAAAATTTGCATAGATGTTTATGTCATTTAGATTACGTTAATAAAAATATTATACTATCCCCTAATAATGATATATGGGTCATAGATTTTGATAAATGTGCTATAGACTACAGAGTACATGATATAGGTTATTTTTTGAGAAGACTTTTAAGAAGAAAAAATACAAACTGGGATGCAAAATTAGCAACTGAAATCTTAGAATACTACGATAAATTTATTCCTTTAAATCTAGATGAATATAAATATATATTAAGTTATCTATCATTTCCTCAAAAATTTTGGAAAATATCTAGAGACTATTATAAAAATATAAATAAATGCAATAAAAAGTCTTTCCAAAAAATCTTAAAAAGTTCTGTGGAAGATATAGACAATCAGAGCAAATTTGTATATTTATTTGGGAAACATATAGAATATAAATTTGGTGAAAATTTAATATGTTAAAAAAGATGTAAGCCAATTTTACATTAGGCTTACATCCCTTATAGCTTTACTTTCTTGGGTTTTTTATTTGAGCTTGTGCTGCAGCTAATCTTGCTACAGGTACTCTAAATGGTGAACAAGACACATAGTTTAATCCTACATTGTGACAGAACTCTATAGATGATGGATCTCCGCCATGTTCTCCACATATTCCTAATTTTATATTTGGTCTTGTTTGTTTACCTAATTTTACCGCCATTTCTACAAGTTTTCCAACACCAGTTTGATCTATTCTTTGGAATGGATCAAATTCATATATTTTTTTATCATAATAAGAATTTAAGAATTTACCTGCATCATCTCTTGAAAATCCAAAAGTCATTTGTGTTAAATCATTTGTTCCAAAAGAGAAAAATTCTGCTTCTTTAGCTATTTCATCAGCTGTAAGTGCAGCTCTTGGAATTTCTATCATTGTTCCAACTTGATATTCCATTTCTACATTTTCTCTCTCTAATACCTTATTCGCTGTTTCTACAACTATAGATTTTACATAAGCCATTTCTTTTATTTCTCCTATTAATGGTATCATTATTTCTGGCTTAATTTTTATTCCTTTATTTCTTGTAACTTCTATAGCAGCTTCTATTATAGCTGTAGTTTGCATTTCTGCTATTTCTGGATAAGATACAGCTAAACGACAACCCCTATGTCCCATCATTGGGTTAAATTCATGTAATGATAGTACAGTATTCTTTAATTCTTCAAAACTTACTTCCATTTCTTTTGATAATTCTTTTATATCCTCATCATCTTTTGGTAAGAACTCATGTAAAGGTGGATCTAGTAATCTTACAGTCACTGGTCTTTCTGCCATTGCTTCATATATTCCTACAAAATCTTCTCTTTGCATTGGTAATAGTTTACCTAAAGCTTTTCTTCTTTGAGATTCTGTTTTAGCAAGTATCATTTCTCTAACAGCGGGTATTCTCTCCTCTTGGAAGAACATATGCTCTGTTCTACAAAGGCCTATTCCTTCTGCTCCAAATGTAACTGCTTGAGCTGCATCTCTTGGAGCGTCTGCATTAGTTCTAACTTTCAATACTCTTACTTTATCTGCCCATTCCATGAAAGTTCCAAAGTATCCACTTATTTCTGGTGCTACAGTCTTTATGCACTGACCATAAACTTTTCCTGTACTTCCATCTAGAGATATATACTCTCCTTCTGTATAAGTTTTTCCTGCTGCATGAAAATATTTTTCTTTTTCATTTATAGTTATTTCGGAACATCCTGCTACACAACATGTTCCCATACCTCTAGCAACAACTGCTGCATGAGATGTCATTCCACCTCTTGCTGTTAATATACCTTCTGCTGCTACCATTCCTTCTATATCTTCTGGGGATGTTTCAAGTCTTACTAATATTACCTTTTCTCCTTTTTCATGATGAATTTTAGCCTCTTCAGCTGTAAAATAAACTCTTCCACAAGCTGCTCCTGGAGATGCTGGAAGACCAGTAGCTATAACTTCTGCAGCTTTTAATTCCTTTTCATCAAAATTAGGATGTAATAATGTATCTAATTGCTTTGGATCTACTTTTAATAAGGCTTCTTCTTTTTGTAATGTTCCTTCTTCTACTAAATCTACAGCTATTTTTAATGCAGATTGAGCAGTTCTTTTACCATTTCTAGTTTGAAGAAAGTATAATTTGCCTTGTTCTATGGTGAATTCCATATCTTGCATATCCTTGTAATGCTTTTCAAGTTTTCTAGCAATACCCATGAATTCTTCGTAACATTCTGATAAATCTTCTTTTAATTTTGCTATAGGTTGAGGTGTTCTAATTCCTGCAACAACGTCTTCACCTTGGGCATTTATTAAATATTCTCCAAATATTTCATTTTCTCCAGTGGCAGGATTTCTTGTAAAGGCAACTCCTGTTCCTGAAGTTTCTCCCATATTTCCAAATACCATTGATTGTACATTTACAGCTGTACCCCAATCTCCTGGGATATCATTTAGTCTTCTGTACACTATAGCTCTTGGGTTATCCCATGAACCAAATACTGCCGTAATAGCTGCCAATAGCTGTTCTTTAGGTTCTTGTGGAAAATCTTCTCTCATTTCTTTTTTATATATTTCTTTAAATTTAACTACAATTTTTTTCAAATCTTCTGATGTTAAATCTGTATCGTACTCAACACCTTTTTCTTCTTTCACTTGGTCTAATACATCTTCAAAATCTCTTTTATCTATGCCCATAACTACATCTGAAAACATTTGAATAAATCTTCTATAGGAGTCATAAGCAAATCTCTCATTATTTGTAAGTCTGCTTAATGATTCTACTGTTTTATCATTTAACCCTAAATTTAATATAGTATCCATCATTCCTGGCATAGAAACTCTAGCTCCTGATCTTACTGAAACTAATAAAGGATTTTCTTCACTTCCAAATTTTTTATTAGTTTTCTTTTCCACTTCCTCCATGGCATTTGTTATTTGCTGTACTACTTCATCTGTTAATTTTTTGCCATCCTTATAATATTTTATACAAGCCTCTGTAGTTACTGTAAATCCTGTTGGAACAGGGATTCCTAAATTAGTCATCTCTGCTAGATTAGCACCCTTTCCCCCTAACAATTCTCTCATTGATGCATTTCCTTCACTAAAAAGATATACATGCTTCTTATTTTCCATAATAAACATCCCCTCTGTAAAATTTCTTTGTGATTTAATTTATATATTCAGATAATTAATTATCTGTTTAAAACTTTTACTTTAAACTTTTTCTCCAACCTTTACAAATAACTTTGTGATATTAGTCTTTGATACTTTTCCTATAATTTTAAATTCTTCTACATTATTTTTTATTACTTTTTCTACTACAGGCAAACTGTCTACTTCATGTTCTATTATCTTTTGTGCTGCATAATAAGCAGAATCTTCTATGCTTACACATACTATGTTTGGCATTCTTGTCATTATAATTCCTACAGGTACCTTATGCATATCAGTACCACCCATAGCAACTTTAAGAAAGTCCTTTCTAGATACTGCTCCAACTAATATTTCTTCATTGTGAACAAATAATGTTCCTACATCATTTAAAAATAAATGTAATATTGAATCATATACTGTAGTATTTTCATTCACCATTACAGGCTTAGACATTATATCTTTAACCTTTATGTCATTTATATAGTCTTGTAGCAAACTATATGAAGGCTTATGAGAATATATATATCCTACCTTTGGTTTTGCCTCTAATATCCCTATCATAGTTAATATTGCTAAATCTGGTCTTAGGGCTGCTCTTGTTACCCCTAAACACCCTGCTAAATTTTCACTAGTTATTGGTTCATTATTTTTTACTAGTTCAACTATTTGTTCCTGTCTTTCAGATAGTTTAATTGCCTTCACCCTCTTCCTTTATTATAAATAGATATTAAACATTTAAATTATAAAACTAAACTATATATATTATATCACTAATTCAGACTAAATAGTATATCACTTTTCTTTATTTGTGCTAATTTATTTAAATTTATGTTATACTTATTAATACTTTCTCAATATTTCTTTATTTCTTTTATTTTTTCATTTTACAGAGGAATTTGTTATACTTTTTATTATAATTATTTTTATAATATGTAATTTTTATATTTATATGTTATTTTACATATAAATAATAATTAACATTTATGCTCTTATACATTATTATTTACTTTAATTTACTGTTTATTATTAAGGCTGGTCTTATTTTATACTGCTGCATCAATTTATGTCCCACTTATAAATTGATAAAACACCTTGCAACAGTATAGCTTTTACAAATAAAATTTTACAAATATAAAAACTTATTGTTTAGCAAGGCGTTTTTTATTTTTTTCTTATAAATTTACACCCTCATATTATTTATTAATTATTATATTATTGTTCTTCTTTTTTTTCTGAAGAATCTTCTTTTTTGCACTCTTTACAATTATCATCTTCTTCACTTTCTACATCTTCAAAATTAACGGTATAACTATAAAAATTATTATCTTCTCCATCTGATTCATTATCAAATTTATTAGAAAATTTTTCTTTTATATCAGAAGTAGTGTAATCTACTTTTTCTTTTATATCTTGAGCTGTACTTTTTATTATTTTATTAACTACTTCTACGCTACCATCTTCTTTTGTTATTTCTATAGTTACTTTAGTTACTATAGCCGCTGCTAAAGCTGCTAATAATATAGGAGCCCAAATAATTGCTGCTGCAGCTGTAGCTGCTAATCCAGCATTAACTGGTATGTCTACTATAACTTTATCTTCTTTTTTCACTTTTATTCTAGTAATATTGCCCTTTTTTATAATATCTTTTATCCATTTTACTAGTTCATCTTTTGTAGTATACAATTCTTCCTTTTCTTCTTTCACTTTGTTTTCCATGTATACTAAGGCATCCACTACATTTCCTTCACAAGCCTCTAAGGCCTCTTTAGCCTCTGTGTAAGTTGCTCCTGTCCTTTCTCTTATGATATCAATTTTTTCTAATGTTATTTCCATTTTTATTCCTCCTTTATATAATTTAATATTTGGAGACTTTTAGGTTTCTTCAAATAATTTTGATTTATTATGATATTTAAAATTTTATAAATATCTTTTTTAGTTTCTGTATGAACAGAGAGCTTATAAAGCTCTTCTAATGGAGTTTCATATATATATTTTAATATATTATAAGTAGCATAAGTTACTCCTATACCATTTGCCTTGTTACAATAACTGCATATTCCACCTAAACTTTGCAAACTTATATAATTTGAGGTTTCTATTTTTCTTCCACACTCTAAGCAATAATTAAAATTTAAAGCATATCCGGTGTATTTTAATACTTTCATTTCAAAAGCTCTAGCCAAAATCTCAATATCTATCACTTTATTTTTCATTAAGAATAAACTTTTAACTAACTCCTGAAATAATTCTCTATTGCTTTCTTTTTCTTCTGTGCATATATCTATTAGTTCACAAAAATAAGATCCATAAGTTAATGTATCTAAATCCCTTAAAAAGTCCTGAAATGAATCTATTAACTGGACTTCTGATAAATTAAATAAGCTTTTCCCTTTATATAATACATATTCTCCATAGCAAAAGGGTGATGTATTAGATAAATATTTACTTCTATTTTTTTTAGCACCTTTTGCTATAGCAGTTATTTTACCTAACTTTTCTGTATATAACCAAACTAATTTATCTGCTTCTTTAAATTCTTGAGTTTTTATTACTACAGCTCTAGTTTTATATAGTGACAGAAAATCAACTCCCTATATTATTTATTTCATTTTTTTATAACCTAATTCTTTTAACAAACTTTGGTTATCTCTCCACTCTTCTTTTACTTTAACCCAAAGTCTTATATATACTTTGCTCTGAAGAAAAGCTTCTATATCCTGTCTTGCATATTGAGATATTTTCTTTAATTTACTGCCACCTTTACCTATAATTATAGGTTTGTGAGAATTCTTTTCACATAATATATTACCCTCTATATGATAAGTGCCTTTTTCATTTTTCTTCATTTGAAGTATTTCTACAGCTATACCATGAGGCACTTCTTCTGATAAAAGTCTTAAAGCTTTTTCCCTTACTATCTCTGCCACTATAAACCTCTCATTTTGATCTATTATCATATCTTCTGGATAGTATTGTGGACCCTCTGGTATATATTTAAACATTAATTCTTTAAGTAAATCAACATTTTTTCCTTTCAGAGCAGATATAGGTATTATTTCTTGAAACTCCATAAGTTCTGAATATGTTTTTAAAGTTTCTGCTACTTTTTCTTGTGGATTTTCATCTATTTTATTTAAAACTAAAAATACTGGTACTTTTACTTCTTTTAATTGTTCTATTATAAACAAATCTCCCCTGCCAGGTTTTTCATCTGGATTTATTAAGAAAAGTACTAAATCTACATCTTTCATAGCATCTGATGCTGATTTTACCATGTATTCTCCTAGCTTATGCTTAGGTTTGTGTATTCCTGGCGTATCAACAAATACAAGTTGGTAATTATCTTCTGTTAATATGGTTTGTATATTATTTCTTGTGGTCTGAGGTCTGCATGAAACTATAGAAAGTTTCTCTTTCATTATGGCATTTAACAACGTTGATTTTCCTACATTAGGTCTTCCTACTATGGTTACGAATCCTGATTTAAACATATTTTATCTCCTCGTCTATTTTATTAAATCTTTTTTAGTAAAGGCTCCTGGTAAAATTTCATCTAGTTTCTTTATTTCATAATTATTTTTATCTTTTACTATTATTATGTCTATATTTCCATTTGCAAATTCACTTATAACCTGCCTACATATACCACATGGATAAGTATATTCTTCAAAACTTCCTACCACTGCAATGGCTTTTATTTTCTTATGTCCTTCTGATATAGCTTTAAATATAGCTGTTCTTTCTGCACAATTTGTAGCACCATAAGAGGCATTCTCTATGTTACATCCTGTATATATTGTATCATCTTCTGTTAATAAAGCTGCTCCTACTTTAAATTTTGAGTAAGGAACGTAAGCATTTTCTCTGGCTTCTATTGCTTTTTTTATAATTTCGTCATATTTCATTATAAATCCTCCTGTTTGGATAAACTATTTACTCTACAAATCATTGTGTAAATAAATTATAGCATTATTTTACATTATTTCAACTATCCAAATATTTTATATAAAAGCGTAGTAAATAAAATTCCAAATAAAGCTCCCACTATTACCTCTAATATAGAATGGACTTCTGAATCAACTCTACTTTGAGCTACTATAAAAGCTAAAAAATAACTTAACATAACTACAGGAAATTCCTTAGTTATAAGAGCTATTATTGTGGCTATAGAAAATGCCATGGTGCTATGTCCACTGGGCATTCCTCCCTTTAAAGGAGTTCCTTCACCATATATGGCTTTTACCACTACCGTAACTATACAAACTATAGCTAATATAATAAATATAGCATAAGGATTTGAATTTTTTATTTTAGTTATTAAAACGAAATTTATATATTTTAGTTTATCCCAAAATATAATATAACCAACTACTACTGCATTTATAGCTGTTAATAAAACTGCTCCTGCTGCTACATTTTTAGAAACCTTAGCTAAGGGATGATAATAATTCGTAGTAGCATCTATCGCAAATTCTATAGCAGTATTCATAAGTTCCGCAAAAATAACTAAGGTTATTGTTATACATACAACTACCAATTCTATCTTTGATAAATCATAGAAAAAACAGGCAGTTAAAACCAAAAGAGCAGAGAGCATATGTATTCTCATATTCCTTTGGGTTCTAACTGCATGTATTATTCCATCTATAGCATAATTAAAACTATCCAAAAGTTTATTTACTTTCATGGCTAAACACCATCCTTTACAGGTTAAAACAAATGAATTTTTACCTTTGTAAATTAAAGTTTTTTAATATTTCTTCTTCTCTCTGTCTCATTATAGCTTTTTCATCTTCTTTTATATGGTCATATCCTAGAAGATGCAGTACTGAATGTATTGTTAAATAACAAGTTTCTCTTAAAAAACTGTGCTCAAATTCTTTACTTTGCTCTTCTGCTTTCTCTAAAGAAAGAGCTATATCACCTAAAACTAAATTTCCTTCATCTAGATCACTTTCATCAAATTCATAGTTTAAATATATATCTTTAAAAACTTTTCCTTCTTCATAATCTAACATTGGGAAAGATAATACATCTGTAACCTTATCTATATTTCTATAGTCTTTATTTATTTCTTTTATACTGTTGTTATCTATAAACACTACACTTATTTCATAATCTATATTTACCCTTTCCTCTTTTAATGCATAGTCTATTATTTCTTTTATCTTATTTTCAAACTCTTCATTTACTTTGATTTCATCCTGTCTATTATCTATATATATCATTTTATCCTCCTATCTTTTATCCATTTATCCTCTGGATATTCTATTCTTTGGTGATATATACTTATAAGAACCTTTAAAAAAGCATCTCTTATTAGTCCTATTTCTTTTAATGTAAGATCACAATCATCTAACTGTCCTTCATCCAATCTTGCCTTTATTATTTTATTTACCATTTCTTCTATTTTACCCTTAGTTGGTTCATTTATAGATCTTACAGCAGCTTCCACCCCATCTGCTAGCATTATTATAGCAGCTTCTTTACTTTTAGGTATAGGACCTGGATATCTAAAATCTTCTTCATTTACATCTTCAGGTCTTTCACTATTGTTTTTCATAGTTATATAAAAATATTTTACTAAAGATGTACCATGATGTTGTTGTATTATATCCTGTATAACTTTAGGTATTTTATATTCCTTCGCTAATTCTAACCCATCCTTTACATGAGAAGTAATTATTAAGGTACTTAAATTAGGAGATATTTTACCATGAGGATTTTCTTTACCTATTTGATTTTCTTTAAAGAAATAAGGTCTTTTAGTCTTCCCTATATCATGATAATACGCAGATACTCTAGCTAACACTGGATTTCCATTTACAACTTCTGCTGCAACCTCAGCTAAGTTGCCTACTAATATACTGTGATGATAAGTTCCTGGCGCCTCTAATAATAACTTCTTAAGTAATGGATTATTAGGATTTGAAAGTTCTAAAAGTTTAATAGTAGTAACTATACCAAATAAATTTTCAAATAAAGGAAGAAGTCCTATGGTTAATATGGCTGATAATACCCCTCCTATAAGAGTAAATAATGCTTTTTTACTTACATCTATAACACTATTACTTAAAAGAAAGCCTGCTGAAAAAGTAAGTATTACATTTATAATAGCTATATAAGATGATGCATACAGTATATCATTTCTTTCTTGCATCTTTCTTAATATAGTAGAACCTAAAACAGCACTCATTATAGCTATTAAAATAATTTCTACTTCAAAATTTACTGCTACGGCTATTAAAATACAGTTTACAAGACTAGTGAATAAAGATATTTTATAATTTAGTAATAAAGTCAATATCATAGGTATAGATGCTAAAGGAATTAAAAAAGGTGATATTGTATACATACTCCTAGCTAAAAGTATTGCTATACAATTATTTAAACTTATTAAAACCAAACTATTTAACTCATTAAACACTTCATTATAAAATTTATATATATATACATACTGTATAAAAAGTACTAAAGCTATTAGAACTCCTAATCCAATAAAAATATACCACTCAAAATTATTATTATTATTTAATAAGCCTACATCCTTTAACAAGTCTAATTGATATTTAGATACTGGTTCTCCTTCTTTAACTATTGTTTGATCTTTTTTTATCATAACCGGTGGAGTATTTTTTAAAGTTTCCTTCTTTAATTCTTCTGTTTTTTCTTTATCATAATAAAAATTAGGCTTTATTTCTGAATAAGCTATATTTATTGCTAATTGCCTTAAAGAATTTGTTATTTTAGACATTTTTATTTTTGAGTACACATACTCCTGTGCTTTTTTTATATCCTGTGCATTATCCTTTTGAGAATCATCACTTATATTTACATTTTCATAAACATCAGATATAACTTTAATAAGCACATCCTGCAGGGATTTAAGTTCTGCTTTATCTAAATTTAATATTTGGCTTAATTCTCTTTCTGATATATTTATTTTTCCATTTTGATCTAATTGTTGAACCTTTTGCTTTTCATCTATTCTTTTATCTTTTAGAGAATCTACCTGTGAAAAAAAACTATTTACTTCATTTAAAATTTCTGTTTTAACTTCTGTCCTTTTAGTATACTGTATAGGAACTGCCTCTAAAGCTTGTTGAAGTCTAGCTTTTGTAGATACTTCATCCTTTATTTCTCTTGGGGCTTTTATATCAACTTTAGCTATATCACCCTCTTGTAGGTCATATTTTTTTGTAACAAAAGATGTAACAAGCACCACATACATAAATAAAAATGTAATAAAAAAAACTAATACTCTCTTTAGTTTATTATCCTTTTTTATTTCTTCCATGGTAATTTTTTTCATATATTATAATACCACCTTTATTTTAGCTGTCTTCTTCTTTATCCGTAATTTCTATCTTTTGTGGAACAGCTATATCTTCTTCTGCTATAATTAGCATTCTAATTTTACAGCTCTCTCCTTCTGGAGAGTAATTCGTAATTTTATCTACAATCTTAACAGATTTATCTAAGTTTTTAGTTATATTTTTATAGATTTTTTCATTTTCCTCATCTATAGTTTTTTTCAAATTAATATCTTCTTTTGTTTCTTTCACTTCATATAATGTTTCCTTTGTTATAAACAGCTTATTATTTTCTATTCTATCATATTTTTTAAATTTATTGATAGTTTTTTTCAAATATAGTTTTTTCCCCTTAAAATTAATATATATCCTCTCTATTTTTTTACCCGTTCTTTTTCTTTTTATTCTATAGGTATTTATGGTTTTAATTTCTTCATAAAAAGTTCTAGCAAAAACCTTTCCTTCTGAATGAACTTCATAAGTTTCGCCTTCTTTTCCCTGTTCACCTTTAATTAAAATATCACCTTTTTTTACTATGTCTCCATTTTGTACTATAGCACTTCCTGAAGTAGTATATACCCTTTGTATTTCACCATCCTTTTTAGCTACTAAATCACAAGGTTCATCCTCCTTAACTATAATTGGAGGAGACTGCCTCTCTTCAGCCTTTATTACAAGTTTCCCTCCTTCAATTCTAGCTTTTACCCACATTATATTGTCTATATCTTTAACCAATTTTTCTTCTATCTTATAAACATCTATAGCATTTTTATTTATTCCAGGCTTTACTCCATATTGTTTTAATTGTTGTCTTATTTCATAGGGTGTCACGCCATTAGTTGATGTTATATCTATATCCCATATGAATGTAGACATAAAATATATTATAAAAGAAAAAATAAATATACCTATTACTAATGAAAATCTTCTTTTTAAAAATAAAACTAAAAAAGAGATTCCTTTTCTTTTTACTATTTTTACTTTTGTTCCTGTTCTCCTAGCTATATCATCCATAACAGCATAATCTTTTAAGTCTATATTCAAAACAAATGTAGTTACATTTATCTTAACTACATTTTTAACTTTTACACCATTTCTCCATAAAAGGTTAATAAATCTCTCTGGTATCATAGATTGAATTTCTATAGTCATAGTAGCATTTTTATACTTATCAAACTTCATTTGTTTCAGACCCTTCATATTCTATAGATTTAAATTTTCCTCCTAAAGTAATAGTACTTCCCCCCATAAACAATATCTCAAAATCTTTTCCATAAATAGATATCAATCCAGATCCAGAATTAATTTTCACTACCTTTTCTTCAAAAACAACTACTCCTCTATGATTTTCTATAGTTATTTCCTCATTGCCTGTAACTATTATCTTTGGTTGATTTAAAATTATATCTCTTGGTAGATCTAACTTTTCCGCTACAGTTTCCCTTGCATTATAAAATTTTTTACTCATTTTTCACCTCAAATAAAAAAAATACTTTCATATTAATTTATGAAAGCATTTTTTAATAAATGACAAATATGAGTCTATGTATATAATATAAAAAGCTGAGTTTTACTCAGCTTTTACTATTTACTCAATATATTTTTTACTTTTTCACTTACAAGTTTACCATCTGCTCTACCTTTAGTTTTAGGGATAACTATACTCATGACATTTTTCATATGTTTCATGCTATTTGCACCAGTTTCATTAACTGCTTTTTCAATTATTTCTGTAATTTCCTCTTCTGTCAACTGCTGAGGAAGGTATTTTAGCAAAACTTCTATTTCAAAATTAGTTGCATCTACTAAGTCTTGTCTGTTTCCCTTCTTGAAGTCTTCTAACGCTTCTTTGCGCTGTTTTATCTCTTTAGATAAAATATCAATTATTTCTGAATCTTCAAGAGTTTTCCCTGAATTTTTTTCTGCTAAAAGAATAGCAGCTCTAACCATACTTATAGTATTAGCTTTCTCTTTCTCTTTAGCTTTTAAGGCTTGTTTCCAGTGGTCTTGTAGTGTTTCCTTAAGAGACATTATTATCTAATACCCTCTTTCAAAGAAATCTATTAATTGTAACTACTTGAATTTTCTCTTTCTTGCAGCTTCAGATTTCTTTTTTTTCTTTACACTTGGCTTTTCGTAGTGTTCTCTTTTTCTTACTTCAGATAAAACACCAGCTCTTGCACATTTTTTCTTAAATCTTCTTAATGCGTTTTCTAATGATTCGTTTTCTCCAACTTTTATTTCTGACATGTTTTCTCCCTCCCTCCGCTAGTTCAATTTAGTAAAAACAAAGCAGTTAATTGCGGGCTAAATAACACACTAGCTATTATACAACATATTTTGGGAAACTGTCAACAACTTAATATTCTAACTTTAATAAGTTTTTTTAACCTGGAGGCCATTGTAAATTCCTACCTGCAATTAAGTGAAAATGTATGTGAAAAACAGTCTGTCCTGCTGATTCACCACAGTTCGAAACTACTCTAAAGCCTTCTTCTGATATATTAAGATCCTTAGCTAATTTTTTAGCTACCATAAATATATGACTTATAACCTTGCTATTTTCTTCTGTTAAATCATTTAAAGAACTTATATGTTCTTTAGGGATTATAAGAATATGATGTGGTGCCACTGGATCTATATCATTAAAAGCATATACTAATTCATCTTCATATACTTTAGAACTTGGTATTTCTCCCCTTAATATTTTACAAAAAATACAATTTTCCATTATATCACCTCCCATTAAGTGAAATATTCAATAAATAGATTAAAAATCCTTCTACTCTAATAAATTTCTCCCTTAATAAAATCCTTAGAAACTTCTTTCAGTTTGGTACTTATTATTTCTCCAGTAATATCTTTTAAGCTTTTAGCATATATCTTTATGTAGTTTGGAGTATACCCTTCAAAAATTCCTTTTTCTTTAGTTTCCTGCTCATATAATACTAGCATTTCTTTTTCAATAAATTTATTCATAAATTCTTTTTCAAGAGCTTTATCTAAATTTATTATTTTATTACTTCTTTCTTCTTTTATGTTACCATCTACTTGATTCTCCATTTTCTCTGCTCTAGTAGCTTTTCTTGGACTGAATTTAAATACATGCATTTTAGATAGTTTTATGTCTTTTAAAAATTCATAGGTTTTATTAAACTCTTCTTCTGTTTCTCCTGGAAATCCTACTATTATATCTGTAGTTATAGAAACAGCTTCTATGTTTGTTCTTAAATTATATACTATCTCTTTATACTGCTCTACAGTATATTTTCTATTCATTCTTTTTAAGGTTTCGTTACATCCACTTTGAAGAGATAAATGGAAATGTGGACAGAATTTTTTTAATTTACTTATTCTTATTATTTCTTCTTCTGTAAAAAAGGTTGGGTCTATTGAACCTATTCTTATTCTTTCAATACCTTCTACTTTATCTATATCTTCTAATATAGATGTTAAATTGTACTTTCCTTCTAAATCAAAACCATAAGAAGCTATATCTATTCCGGATAAAATTATTTCTTTAAATCCATGTTTAGAAAGTTTTCTAACCTCTTCCATAACCTTTTCCGGTTTTTTACTACATACAGCTCCTCTTGCAAAAGGTATCAAGCAATAAGAACAAAATCTATTACATCCATCCTGTATTTTTAAAAAGGCTCTAGTTTTATCCCTATACTCTTCTATATTTAATTCTTCAAATTCTTTGTTTCTAAGAACATCTTTAACTTCTATGACTTGATTTTTTTCTTCCATAGCTCTATTTATCCAATAAACTATATCACCTTTATTTCTAGTACCTAAAACTACATCTACGCCCTCTATTTTGGCTACTTCTTCTGGAGCTATTTGAGAATAACAACCTACTACTGCAATTATAGCCTTAGAATTTTGTCTTCTTCCTCTACTTATCATCTGTCTTGATTTTTTATCACCCATATTAGTTACAGTACAAGTATTTATTACATATACATCAGCCACTTCATTAAAATCCACTACTTCATAGCCTTGTTTTATAAATTTTTCTGTCATAGCTTCTGTTTCATATACATTTACCCTACATCCTAATGTAGAAAAAGCAACTTTCATTATATATTTCCTCCTAAATCTCCTAATTCATATGAAATTATTGAAGCACATACTATACCTGCTGTTTCTGTTCTAAATATTCTAGGTCCTAAAGTTACTATCTGAGCTTTTATTTCTTCTAAAAGTCTTATTTCACTTTCTTCAAAGCCACCTTCTGGTCCTATTATTATACCTATGTTTTTAATATTTTCTTTTTCATATTGTATATTTTTTATAAGAGATTTTATACCATAGTTTTCTTTACTTTCATAAGGCACAATTATTAAATCCATGTCCTTTATCTCTTCCAACAAATCATTAAATTTTAAGGGTTCTCTAACACTTGGAATTAAAGATCTTTTACATTGTTTACATGCTTCAAGTGCAATTCTATTCCATCTATCTAATTTTTTAAATTCCTTTAATGAAGTTTTAATCTCAACTCTTTCTGTTATAATAGGTATTATTTCTTTTATACCTAATTCAGTAGACTTTTGAACTATCAAATCCATTTTGGTAGATTTAGGAAGACCTTGATATAAATAAATATTTAAAGGGCTTTCATTATTTACTTTAACCTGCTCTAATATTTTTACAACAACAGATTTTTTATCTATACTTTCTATTTTACCTTTATATTCTTTTCCCTGGCAATTATTTATGTTTATAGAATCTCCACATTCTAACCTTAATACCTTATATATATGTTTAACATCATCACCATCAATTATAGCCTTTTTATCAATTATATTTTCAGCGGGCACAAAAAATTTATGCACAATAATCACCTACTTTAATATTTTTTTGTAAAGGGAACCCCAAATACAAATTTTTATATTCTAAAATACACTTTTTATAAAATTATTAAAATAATTTTAGTTTATTTTAGATACTATACAAACCCATTCTCCCTCTTCTTTTACTTCTTCTATTACAAAACCTGTTTCTTCTAACTTTTTAATAACATCCTCTTTTCTTGAATTTATTATACCAGAAGCTATAAAATACCCGTCTTTTTCTATAAACGCTTTAACACCTTCTGTTAAAAATATTATGACATCTGCTATTATATTAGCTACTACTATATTTGCTCTGCCCTCTACTACTTCCATTAAATTACCTTCTAATATTTCTATGTTGTCTAAATTATTATATTTAATATTTTCTTTAGAGGATTTAACAGCTACTGGATCCAAATCTACACCTATTACATGTTTAGCCCCTAATTTTGCTGATGCTATAGATAGTATTCCAGATCCACAACCTATATCAAACACAGTTTTATCCTCTTTTATGTATTTTTCTAAAGCATTTATACACATTCTTGTGGTTTCATGAGTTCCTGTACCAAAAGCCATACCTGGATCTAACTGTACTATTATTTCCTCTTCTTTTTTATCATAATTTTCCCAAATAGGTTTTATAACTATTTTATCTGAAACCTTAGTTGGTTTATAATATTTTTTCCAATTATTTTCCCAATCTTCTTCATTTACCTTGTGAACTTCTACTAACCCTTCCCCTTTGTCTATCCCAAATTGACCTAAGTTACTTATAGATTCTTTTATGTAATCTAAATACTCATTAAACTTATCATCCTCTTTGTAATATCCCTTTACTATAGCAGTATCCTTAACTGTTAATAAAGTTTCATCAAAATAATCCCAATCTCCAGGATGCTTCTTTTTAAACTCAATATCCTTAGGATCTTCTATTGAAACTCCTTTTACACCTGTATTGTATAATATGCCTGATATAGCTTCCAAAGCCTCGCTACTTGTATATATACAAACCTCTAACCATTCTTTATCCATAAAAAATTCCTCCTTAAAATAAAAAGCTATTATTAGCCAACTATTCCTTTTAAGCAAACTCTACTTGTGAAACTAAAAATCACTTCATAAACATAGTTCTTGGTTTCAGAGGGAGTTTTCACTCCCCCTAAAGCTTATTAACAGAATTCTTAGGAGTTTTACTCCTTAGAAGTCGTTATCCTTTAGGGGAAATCGTTATCCAGGGACGTAGCCGCTCTCTACTCCCACTTTGAAAAAGATGGGAGTATTAGAGCGGGTAGTCATCGGATAAAATTTTCTCTAACACTATTAATATATTATACCTAAAAATCTGAAAATCCACCACAAAATATAAGGAAAGTGCACTGCACTTTCCTTATATTAATCTTTGAATCCTTTTTTTATCTTTTCAAAAATAGTATCCTTTTCTTTTCCTTCTACAGTTTCTCCACTAGCATCCATATACATAGCTAGGGCTTCCTTTTGCTTGTTATTTAATTTCTTTGGTATATCTACTATTATAGTAACATATTGATTTCCTCTAGCTGTACTATTTATTCTTGGTACTCCCTTACCTTTTAACCTAAATACAGTCCCTGGTTGCGTTCCCGCTGGTACTTCGTATTTAACATCTCCATCTACTGTAGGTACTTTTATCTCAACACCTAAAGCAGCTTGAGCAAAACTTATATGCTTTTCTATATAAACATCAAAGCCTTTTCTCTTAAAGGTAGGGTGGGAATCTACTCTTATATTTATATATAAGTCTCCTGTTGGTCCTCCATTATTTCCTGGTTCACCTTGACCTCTTAGTGGAATAACATTTCCTGTATCTACCCCTGCTGGTATTTTAACTTTAATCTTTTTATTTTTTCTAATTTTTCCTTTTCCATGGCACTTATTACATGGATTTTCTATAACTTTTCCATTCCCACCACATTTGTCACAGGAAGTTTCTGTTACCATGCTTCCTAATATAGTGTTCTTTTGAATTCTAATTCTTCCAGTGCCACCACATTTATCGCAAGTTTTTGCACTTGTTCCTGGTTTTGCACCAGTTCCATTACAATTATCACAATTTTCATGTTTATTTACAGATATTTCTTTTTCCGCTCCGAATACCGCTTCTTCAAAGGTTAAATTAATAGCAGTTTCTATATCCGCACCTCTTTGAGGTCCATTTTTTCTTCTCCCACCAGAAGAAAATCCCCCTCCAAAGAAGGAATCAAATATATCTCCAAAGCCTCCCATATCTGAAAAATCGAAACCTCCAAAGCCTGATGGATCAAATCCCCCTGCTCCATTAAAATCTGTAGTTCCGAATTGATCATATTGAGCTTTCTTTTGAGGATCTGAAAGTACCTGATAAGCTTCATTTATTTCTTTAAATTTTTCTTCAGCCTCTTTGTTACCTTTGTTTTTATCCGGATGATATTTTATAGCTAATTTTCTAAAAGCTTTTTTTATGTCTTCTTCACTAGCACCTTTTTCTAATCCAAGTAATGCATAATAATCCTTGCTTGGCATTCCTCTTTTTCACCACCTAATATCTAATTGAATGTAATTTAAAATTGTTTTTGTACTTAAATTAAGGGAGGAGTACAAACTCCCTCCCTTAAGTCATACCTATTATATATTATACAATTTTTTAGTATTTGTCATTTATTTTTTATTTATCATCTTCAACTTTAAAATCTGCATCTACTACATTATCATCTTTTTTGTCATTTTCTGCTGAAGCATTGCCCGCATTTGCTCCACCCATATTATTAGGATCAAAACCTGCACCTTGAGCTCCTTCTGGGTTAGCTTGTTGATATATCTTTGAAGATATTCCATAGAATGTTTGAGTTAAATCTTCAGTTGCTTTCTTAATAGCTTCTAAATCTTCTCCCTCTTTAACATCTTTAACTGCTTTTACTTTTTCTTCTATAGTAGCTTTATCTTCAGCTGACACTTTATCTCCTAAATCAGTTAATGTTTTTTCTGTTTGATATACTATTTGATCTGCATTGTTTTTAATTTCTATAGATTCTTTTCTCTTTTTATCTTCTGCTTCAAATTTCTTAGCTTCATTTACAGCTTTTTCTATTTCATCATCTGTTAAATTTGTTGAAGCTGTTATTGTTATATTAGCTTCTTTTCCTGTTCCTTTATCCTTAGCAGATACATTAACTATCCCATTAGCATCTATATCAAAAGTTACTTCTATTTGAGGTATTCCTCTTGGAGCTGGAGCTATCCCTGATAAAGTAAATCTTCCTAATGTCTTGTTATCAGCTGCCATTGATCTTTCACCTTGTACTACGTGTATTTCAACTGATGTTTGACCGTCTGCTGCTGTAGAAAATACTTGGCTCTTTCTTGTAGGTATTGTTGTATTTTTTTCTATTAACGTAGTTGAAACTCCTCCAAATGTTTCTATTCCTAGTGTTAATGGAGTAACATCTAAAAGTAATACATCCTTAACTTCTCCTGTTAAAACTCCTGCCTGAATAGCAGCACCCATTGCAACAACTTCGTCTGGGTTAACCCCTTTACTTAATTCTTTTCCTGTGAAGTCTTTAACTGCATCTTGAACAGCTGGTATTCTTGTTGATCCACCAACCATTATTATTTTATCTATATCAGACATTGCATATCCTGAACCTTCTAATGATTTTTTAATTGGTTCTAATGTACGTTGTACCAAATCATGAGTTAATTCATTGAATTTAGCTCTTGTTAAGTTCATGTCTATGTGTTTTGGACCTGTTGCATCTGCTGTTATAAATGGTAAATTTATATTTGTTTGTGTTGCTGATGATAATTCTATTTTAGCTTTTTCTGCAGCTTCTTTTAATCTTTGTATAGCCATTTTATCATTTCTTAAATCTATTCCATTTTCAGCTTTAAATGTTTCAGCTATATAATCTATTAATTTTTGGTCAAAGTCATCTCCACCTAATTTTGTATCTCCATTAGTAGCCTTAACTTCGAATACTCCATCACCTAGTTCTAATATCGATACGTCAAAAGTACCACCACCTAGGTCATAAACTAATATTTTTTCATTTGTATCCATTTTATCTAAACCATAAGCTAATGATGCAGCTGTTGGTTCATTTATTATTCTTAAAACTTCAAGTCCAGCTATTTTTCCAGCATCCTTTGTCGCTTGTCTTTGACTATCATTAAAATAAGCTGGCACTGTTATAACTGCTTGAGTTACTTTTTCTCCAAGATACGCCTCTGCATCTGCTTTTAATTTTTGAAGTACCATAGCTGATATTTGTTGTGGTGTATATTCTGTGTTATCTATATTAACCTTATGATCTGTTCCCATATATCTTTTTATAGAAATTATAGTCTTTTCTGGATTTGTAATAGCTTGTCTTTTTGCTACTTGACCTATTAATCTTTCTCCATTAGCTTGGAAAGATACTACTGAAGGAGTTGTTCTTGAACCTTCCGCATTTGGTATAACTACTGGTTCTCCACCTTCCATAACTGATACACAAGAATTTGTTGTTCCTAAGTCAATTCCGATTATTTTTGCCATTTTAATATTCCCTCCTAGTTTGTAATTTGTTAGGTTTTTATAATAAATTTTTATCTAGTTTGCTACTTTTACCATGCTATATCTTATAACTTTTTCACCCTTTTTATATCCCTTTTGGAATACTTCTACTATTTCCTTTTCTCCACAATTGGAATCCTCCACATGCATTACTGCATTATGAATATTAGGGTCAAAAGCAACTTCTGTAGATATTTCTTCTACTCCTAATTTTTCTAAAGAAGTTTCAAACTGTTTAACAGTCATATCTATTCCTTTTTTAATATCTTCTACAGAGCCTTCTACAGTTGCTGCTCTTTCTAAGTTATCTAAAACTGGAAGAAGCTCTTTTAAAACATCTTCACAGGCACTAACATATAAATCTTCTTTTTCTTTAGCTGTTCTTTTTCTAAAATTATCATATTCTGCTACTGTTCTTACTAATCTTTCCTTTATTTCTTCCATCTGATTTTCTAATTTTTTATTTTCTTCTTTTAATTTATTTTTCATATCTTCTAATTCCTTTATCTTTGCTTCATTAGAGTCTTCTATTATTTCTTCTTTTTCTATTTCTTCAAACTCTAAGTCCTCTTCTTTGCCTTTATCTTCTTCTTTATTTTCACTCTCTTTATTAGAGCAGCAGCAATCCTCTTCCATGTTAATATGTTTAGCATCCTTGCATTCTTTTTCCAATTATATACCTCCATTCTATCTATCCGCTTGTTATTTATGAATATTTTTGTCATCAGTTAAGGTATCATTTATTGCCTTAACTATTGTAGCCACAGCTGATATTATTTTTTCATAAGGTATTCTTGTAGGTCCTATAACTCCTATAGTTCCTATGGGTGTCTTTCCTATACTATATACTGCTGAAATAACACTACATTGTTTTGCATCTTCTACAAAATTTTCTTTTCCTATTTTTACAGCAATATCAGAATCTACATATAATAATTCTTCTACCTTTTCTCTATCATTTAACATAGATAGAAATTCTTTAGCTCTATCTACATCATTGTATTCAGGATAATTGAATATATTTGTGGTTCCTTCCATATATATTTCTGCATCCTCTATATCCGTAAGTGCTTCATATATGGAGGATAAAATATTTTTTAATATATCACCATATCCTATCATTTCTTTTTTTAATTCATTTAATAATTCTAAATTTACTTCTCTTAGACTTAGTCCTTTTAATTTTTGGTTTAATAAATTATTTATTTTTATTAAGGAGCCTTCATCTATTTCTTTTGTTACTCTTAATAGTGTATTTTTTATCATGGCATTATCTGTTATAACAATCAATAATAAATTATACTTATCAACCTTAATTATTTGTATTGATTTTAATCTACTTTTTATCATAGATGGAGTCTTTACTAAACAAGTTAATTTAGTTATTTCAGATAATATACTTATAGAGTGTCTTATGGTTTTATCTATTTCATATAAGGCTGAATCTATAGCTTGATCTTTTATGAGCATTTTTTCCTGCTCTGTTAGAGCTGTTAATGTCATAAGCTTATCTACATATAGTCTATAGCCTTTATCTGATGGTTTTCTTCCAGATGAACTATGAATCTGTTCTAAATATCCCATATCTTCTAGGTCTGCCATCTCATTTCTTATAGTTGCTGAACTTACTCCTAAATCATATTTTTTAGCAATAGTTCTTGATCCAACGGGTTCTCCACTATTAATATAATCTTTTATTATAGCTTGAAGTATCCTGATTTTTCTCTCATCCATATCATATTGACACCTCTTTTATTAGCACTCACTAGCAATGAGTGCTAATTACTATGATTAAAATCTAACATTGTACAAATTATTTGTCAACCTATCTATTTGATATTTAACTTTGTTTAACCTTTATATTTTGAAAAAACTTATATTAATTTTTTAAAATCTCACTTTTTCTTAGAATTTCTTTATTTTTCTTTTAACTCTTATAATAAAAAATCGGAAAGTATAGTATTTGAAATACTTACAGCCTCTTTAGATAAATATATCCTGCTTTCCTTTTCCATTAATAAATTTAATTTTTTATATTTATTGATTACACTTCCATATATGTCTATTATATTTTGACCAAATCTTTCCTGAAAATCATCCATACATATACCTTTTGTCTTTCTAAGTCCCATAAACATAAACTCTTCCATATTTTCTTTTTGTGAATTAATATGAAAATTTATCTGAGTAATATTATTAGAATTTATTTCTTTTATATATGTTTCTATGGAATTAGTATTTTCATATCTTTGATTATTTATATAAGAATGAGCCCCTACTCCACAACCTATATATTCTTCCAAATCCCAATACACTAAATTGTGTTTACACTCTTTATTAGGGTTAGCAAAATTTGAAATTTCATACTGTAAATACCCTTTTTCTTTCAAAAAATCAATACAATACTCATACATTTTTCTTTCTTCTTCTTCTTTAGGAAGTTTTAGCAATGAGTTTTTATATAAATTATAAAAACTTGTTCCCTCTTCAATTATTAAACTATAACAGGATAAATGTTCTGGATTTAAATCTACTACTTCTAGCAAAGTCTCCTTCCAATCATCTAAACTTTGATTTGGAAGAGCAAACATTAAATCTACATTTATGTTATTAAATCCTTCCTTTCTAGCCATTTTAAAGCTATGTACAAAATCTTCAAAACTATGAATTCTACCTAATGTTTTTAATAGGGTATTTTTAGAACTTTGAAGTCCTATACTTAATCTATTTACTCCCATTGATTTTAGTAGTTTTAGTTTTTTCTCTGTAAAAGTTCCCGGATTACCCTCTACTGTAAATTCTATATTTTCTTTTTTATCTATAGTTTTTAAGGTATCTTTTAAAATATTTAAAGCCTCTAAAGATAAATAGGTGGGGGTACCCCCACCTATAAATATTGTTTTTATTATCTTATTTTTTGTATTATCAACAATTTCTTTAGAGAGGGCTTTAATATAGTCCATCATTAGATCTTCTTTTTTACCATAAGATGTAAAATCACAATATAAACATTTTTGCATACAAAAAGGTATATGTATATACAGTGAAACTTCCTTGTTTTTATCCTCTCTATCCAAAACTAACACTCCTAAGTTATATATTATTATTCCTCTGTTTTTAATACTGCCATAAATGCTTCCTGTGGTACTTCTACAGATCCCACTTGTCTCATTCTTTTCTTTCCTTCTTTTTGTTTTTCTAAAAGTTTTCTTTTTCTTGAGATATCTCCACCATAACATTTTGCAAGAACGTCTTTTCTCATAGCTTTTATTGTTTCTCTAGCTATTATTTTAGCTCCTACTGCTGCTTGTATTGGTATTTCAAACATTTGCCTTGGTATTATTTCCTTTAGTTTTTGGGCCATATTTCTTCCCTTAGCATAGGCTCTTTCTCTTGGCACTATCATAGATAAAGCGTCTACAATATCCGCATTTAATAATATATCTAGTTTAACAAGATCCGCATCTTTATATCCTATTAATTCATAGTCAAAGGAGGCATAACCTCTTGTCCTTGATTTTAAAGCATCGAAAAAGTCATAAATTATTTCATTTAAAGGGATCTCGTAATTTAAAGATACTCTAGTAGTATCTAAATATTGCATATCTTTAAATATTCCTCTTCTGTTTTGAGCTAAATCCATAACTGCACCAACGTAATCTGATGGTGTTATTATAGATGACTTAACTATAGGTTCCTCCATAAGCTTTATTTCTGAAGGACTTGGCATATTAGTTGGATTTGTTAACTCTATTAAAGTTCCATCCGTTTTTGTTATTTTATATATAACAGATGGCGCTGTGGTTATAATATCTAAATTAAATTCTCTTTCTAATCTTTCTTGTATTATATCCATATGTAAAAGACCTAAAAATCCACATCTAAATCCAAAACCTAAGGCTATAGAAGTTTCTGGTTCAAAAGACAATGCTGCATCATTTACTTGAAGCTTTTCTAAGGCTTCTTTTAATTCTTCATATTTGGCTCCATCTACTGGGTATATCCCACTGAATACCATTGGCACTGCAGGTCTATATCCTGATAACGCTTCATTAGCAGGTCTCTTAGCCTCTGTTATAGTATCTCCTACTCTGGCATCTCTAACATTTTTAATTGATGCAGTTACATATCCAACATCTCCTGCTTTTAATTCATCTACGGGCATATAGTTTGGTACAAAAACTCCTACCTCTACTACTTCATAAACCTTTCCTGTATTCATAAGTTTTATTTCTGTACCCTCTTTTATTGTGCCCTCTTTTACTCTTATATGACAAACTACACCTTTATAACTATCATAGTATGAATCAAATATAAGAGCCTTTAAAGGGGCTTTTTCATCTCCTTCTGGTGCTGGTACTTTTTCTACTATAGCTTCTAGTGCATCTTTTATGTTTAATCCTGTTTTAGCTGAAACTAAAGGTGCATCTTCCGCTTCTATACCTATTACATCTTCTATTTCATGTTTTACTTCTTCTGGTCTAGCACTTGGCAAATCTATTTTGTTTATTACCGGAACTATTTCCAAATCATTATCTAAGGCTAAATAACAATTAGCTAATGTTTGAGCTTGTATGCCTTGTGTAGCATCTACTACTAGTATAGCTCCCTCACAGGCTGCTAGACTTCTAGAAACTTCGTAGTTAAAATCTACATGTCCTGGAGTATCTATTAGATTAAGTGTATATTCTTCCCCAGTATCCCTTTTATAAATTAATCTTACAGCTTGAGACTTTATAGTTATTCCTCTTTCTTTCTCTAAATCCATATTATCCAATACTTGAGTATCCATTTCTCTTTCTGTAAGTGTTCCTGTTGCTTCTATCAATCTATCTGCTAATGTAGATTTTCCATGATCTATGTGTGCTACTATTGAAAAATTTCTTATATATTTTTGTCTTTCACTTTGCATTATATCTTTACCCCCAAATAACATATAGGTTTTTAATAACAAACTTTCAACTCGAAAATTGTAAAAATAATCACTGTAAATTATAACATAAAACTCCGGTGATATGTCAACTAAAAGGGAAAATCTCTACTTCTTTATTATTATTTTACACCTCTTCCATTAAAAACTCCTAGCACTTCCTCTTTTATTTTATAAAACACATTACCTATTTTATTTAAACTGTGACTTTTATTAATATTGTTAACAAAATTACTTGTAGAATTTTTCATATTATTGAAGGTTTTATAGGTTTTATCTCCTATATCATTTAAAATTTTTTCATTTATATAAACTGTATAGTTTTCAGTTCTAAATCTAATATCCAAAGGCCTTTTAGTAAAATAAATAGCTACCTTTGACCTATCCTTTACAAATTTAGGCATAGTATTGCTTACCATAAAAAATCCACTTGCAGCTATTAAAAAACTTAATAATATAACTGTCTTATATTTGTTCCAATTTAATTTAAATTTTCTTTTCTTTTTTATTATTTCCATAAAAAAAGTACACCCCTTTTTTATTCTTACTATAAGGATGTACTATTTTTTCTATATTTATTCAATTTTGTTATTTATTTAAACATTCTGCAATAATTCTAGCTAAATATTTTGCTGAAGCTTTTGACTCCCCTGTAGTGTTTATATCTGCACCTACTTCTATTAAAACTGCATTGTTACTTTTATCTTGATTAAAATATCTTGTGCCATAGTTATAATAATATATCCCCTTACAAAATCCCGGAAATAATTTATTGGAAGTATTCATTATATTTGTAGCCATATTATTATTTTTATTAAAGTGAGGATTCTTTTTTGCCATTACCATCATAAATTTTGCTACATTTTCTCCATTTAATTTTGTTACAAAAGCCTTTTTATTACTCCCAGCATCTCTATGTAGGTCTATTATAAGTTTAAAATCACCATGTTGTTTTAGCTGCTTATCCACTGTAACTGATGATCTTGCATAACTTTGTGTATAGGCCTGAGCGTCATGTACAGTTTTATCATGTAATGTATTTATACCATAATTGTCCATAAGCTCTTTTGCCAGTTCCTGTCCTACTGCACAAACATTTTTATCATTATCAAAATTACTTGCTTCTCCAGGCTTGTAACTTTCTGTAGTATGAGTATGATATATTAGCACCTCTGGTTTTTTAGGATTTAATTTCTTTTTTAATTTGGGTTCTTGAACATTTACTACTTTATTTTCCAAATTCAAATCTTCTTTTCCATCTTTCATTTCTTCTGCTTTATATTTTGATACTTCTTTTTCTTCTAATTTAAAAGGGTCTAATGCCATACTTTTATCCTTCGTATCTTCTTTTGAAGAATTAAGGCATAAAACAGGCATTTCTTTTTCTACTAAAGATATAGGATTATGTATATTTAATCCTATCATCTGAAGTACAAGATTTTTAAAACTGAACTTATTTTCTGCCATATCTTCTTCATTAAAGGAAATAGCCTTTACTGTAGGCATAGCATAGTTTAATATTTGGACATAAAACATATTTCTCTTATTAAAATTAACTTTTGACTTTGCTTTTGCCACACAGGGCACTGTTCCTACAAAAAAAATTAATATCATGAATATAATTATCCATGTTTTCCCATGACTTTGATTTGTTTTTGGCTTTATACTTTTGTAATTCATTTTTCCTCCCCCTATTCTGCTTATATATAATTTTATGAGAGAAAAAACTGTTTTATTACTATATTTATAAAATAATTTTTGGAATCATTTTGCTTTTAACCTCTTAGTTAAAAACAATTTAAATCATTCAGCTTTTTAGTTATTTAAAATATTTATTTGTTTATTATATTCTTTAATTTAAATACTTATTTATTTCTTCTAATTGAAAGGCTGGTTGCAAAGCCATATTTATCCCATTTCCTATTATTTTAGATAATGATTCTATAAGCATATCTTCCTCTTTTGGAGTAACTATAAGATTACCTAATCTAGGATCTAAAACCTCTTTTATCATGCCTAGTTTATCTTCTGTATCTACAGACTTTAGCATTTCATAAAATTTTCCACCCTTTTCAGAGTTGTTAATCATATCTTCTAGCACCATATCAATAGTATCATTTGCGAGTGTTGCTGCATCTACTACAGTAGGTACCCCTACGGCTATAACTGGAACTCCTAAAGTTTTTTCACTAAGCTCCATTCTTTTATTTCCAACCCCTGCTCCTGGAGAAATTCCTGTGGTTCCTATTTGTATTGTATTATTAACCCTATCTGTTTTTCTTGAAGCTAAAGCATCTATGCATATTACTAAATTAGGCTTTATTTTTTGTACTATCCCTTTTATAACTTCACTAGTTTCTAAACCAGTAATCCCCAAAACCCCTGGTGATATAGCACAAACTGGTCTTACATTTTCATCTATCTGATTTGGTACTAATTCTTTTAGATGTCTTGTAACCATTATTTTAGACACTACTTTAGGGCCTAGAGCATCTGCAGTAACATTCCAATTACCTAACCCTACTACTAAAGCTGTCATGCTTTTATCTATTTTTACAATCTTTTTTAAAACTTTTCCTAAAATTTCACTAACCTTTTCTAAAGTTTCACTATCATAATGGGCAAACTCCGGTACATTTAAAGTTATGTAAGAACCTTTTGGTTTTTTCATAGCTAATTCTCCATTATTATTTATTATTTTAACCTCTGTTATATCTACATCTTCCTCTTTATATTCAAATACCTGAACCCCATCGATTTTACTTTTATTTTCCTGTTCATATATCTCCTTAGCTTCTATTGCTAGATCTGTTCTTATATTAAACATATTTACATCCTCCTAAATTTCTTTAAAAAATATATTTCTTCTAAATATATTTTTTACTGATTCTTTATAATTATTCTTTTATAATAAAATCCTCTTGAAGTGTATGATAATTAATGTTATAATATCATTTGTTAAATCTTAATGATTATTACATACGCAGATTTCCCCAAAACTGCTAAAACCCTATAAAAACACGAGGGGGTGAAAAAATGGCAAATATAAAATCAGCTAAGAAAAGAATAAAAGTTATAGAAACTAAAACTCTTAGAAATAAGATGTTAAAATCTTCATTAAAAACAACAATAAAGAACTTCTTAACTGTTGTTGAAGGTAAAAACGTTGAAGAAGCAAAAGTTGCTTACAAAACAGCTGCTAGAGCTTTAGATATGTCTGTTTCAAAAGGAATAATCCACAAAAACAAAGCTGCTAGAACAAAATCTAGATTAGCTGCAAAATTAAATGCATTAAACGCTTAAAATAAATAACCCGTATTTAACGGGTTTATTTATTTTAAGCACATATAGAATTTATTATTAGTAATTCTACTTCTGTTTGCGTATTAACAGAGGTAGTTTTTATTTTTTTATCTGTCTCTATAACTAATTCTATGGACTTCTCTATTTGTTTTAAAGTAAACTTTTTACTTTGGCTCATTAATACACTACATCCATAAGGATGAATTTTTAACTCTTTTGCTAACTCTTCTTTAGTTTTGCCTTCTTCCATACCTATCTTTACAAAATATAAATTTCTAAATTGCTTTTCTATCATAACTAGTATATGATTTATTTTTTGTCCTTTGTACATTAACTCATTTAAAATTTCTATAGCCTTTCTTGGTTTTTTTTCAGATATAAAATTTATTAAATCAAAGATATCTTCATCTTTGATACTTTCATACATTTCTTTTATATGTTTTTTCTCTATTTCTTCATACATTGCATAAGTACATAATTTTTCAACTTCATTTTCTATGTAACTTAAATTTTCATTTTCGATAGTTTGTATAAAAGCCTTTAACGGTATTTTAGCTATTTTTTTCCCTCTATCATTAAAGAATTTTTCTACTCTTTTTTCTAAGTTTGCTCCTTTAATTTTATCAATAGTAATTATACAGGCTTTATTATCTAATTTTTTTATTCTGTAACTAACCTTATCTCTTTTATTAGTCATAATATAATACATAATAAAAATACAATGGGATGGAATATTTTTTATATAATTGTCTATATCTTTATATAATTTTTTAGTTTTATTATCACCTTTGTTATCATCTAAAAAATCTGATCTATAAATTAAAACTACTTTCTTCTCACTCATAAAAGGCAATGTTTCACAGGCATTAAACACTGTATCAAATTCTTCTAATTGTGATCCATCAAATTGAACATAATTTAAATCTTTAAAATCATTATTTACGTTACTATCTATTATTTTTTTTATATTTTCTTTTATCAATTGTTCATGATGTCCACAAAAAATATAACAATTATTATTTATATATTTCTTTGTATTTTGTTCAAACTCTAGTATATCTAACAAAATGTTCACTCCTTATTTAACATTTCCTTTATTTTAAACATAAAATTTTATTAAAAACTACTATATATCTTTTATTTAAAATATCTGTATAATTTTTTTCTTTTAAATTTATTATAACATAGTTATTTTTAGGACTTTTTAATCTAATAGGCTTTTCTGTAAAAATTATATTTTTGTTTTTATTTTTTAATAAAATATTTACATTACTATATTCTTCCTTATTTTCTATTGACCTTTCATTATAACAATTAGGTTCTTTTTCACCACTTAAAATATAGATTTTTAAATTTTTATCTAAATTTATCTTTGTATTATTTTTTATATTTGTAACTACTTTATCTGGTTTTACCTGATGTTTTATTTTTAATATGTTTTTACTTGCATTACTTTCATAATCACAAAGCATGATAGTATCAAACTTATATCTTACAACTGTAATATTATAATCTTTTTCTCTATAAAAATCTATACTTGGAAAAAAAGTATAGTTGAATAAAATCAAAAGCATTATACAACTTAATGGCATATATTCTACATTTTTATAACCATGCTTGTATAATACATAACTCATATATATAACCACAAAACATATCCCCTCAAATTCTCCTATATAAATACAATCCGGAGTTATATTAGAGAGTAAATAGTGAGCTCCTTCTACCATCATCAAAAATATATATATAATTTTATTTATAATCTTAAATAAAAAAGGTATTTTTATTAAAATCATTGCTAAATTTCCTAATAATACTATAGGAGCATAAAGAGGTACTAATATTAAATTTCCTATTATAAAACCTAACCCAAAGCTTTTAATGGTAAAACACATAAAGGGGAAAGTATATATTTGAGAACTTAACGTAAGACTTACACAGGAATTAATTCTCTGTGGCAATTTATAAAGAATCCTAGATATCTTTTTATTATACAATAATATACCTAAGGTAGATAAAAAAGATAACATAAAACCTATATCCAATATGTAATGTGGTTTATTTAATAGTATTATTATAGCTGCTAAACTTATAGAAGATAAACTATCATACTTTCTAAAAAAATTTTTAGAAAGCTTTAATATTATAATCATTATAAAAGCTCTTATAGCTGATGCTTTCATACCTGTTAATATTACATATAAAAAAGACACTGGTATAGCTAAGGTAAGGCCTAATACCTTCTCTAGGAGCTTATATATTATTACCATATGAAAACCAGATACACTAACTGCATGTATAACCCCTAATTTCTTTAATATGTCTTTATCAGTATTAGATATATATTTAGTTTCTCCAAAGCATAAAGACATTACCATTGCAGTTTTATTTTCTCCTAAATGTTCTTTAAATTTATTATAGGCTATAGACTTAAAATTATATATATTATATATTATATCTTCTTCTTTTCCTTTTACTTTTTTTACTTTAAAACTCCCTACAGATCCACCGCTATATCTAATATCTTTTGTAAATTCACCCTCTATTGTAGTTTTTAATCCTTCTTTTAAATCTTTAGTCTTTCCTATTATAAAAATATTTCTTCCTTTATATTCTCCAAAACAATAGTATTTTTCTTTTTTTACAATCCTAACTTTAATATTATCTGGAACATCTATAGTGAAATAACTATAAAAACTAAACATAGCCAAAATAAAAAATAATAAAATTATAATAAAATTTTTGCTATCCTCGTTTATAAAAATAATTATTAAAAAAGATGCAGTAAACACTGCACCTAATAATATATTATTAAATAATAACAAGGTAGAAATACATCCTAAAAAAACCGAAATAGCATAATAACTTAATGGTCTTTCCATAAACTATCTCCTTAACTTTGAAGTTTTGCTAATATTTGAACACTTTTTGTGTATTCATTATATTCTATATCCATAACTTCAGCATCTTTTTTATTTCCTCTGTTAATAAAATAGTCTTTAACTATGTTATCTGCTGACTTTTTATCTAATCTATCATAATATGAAAAATATTGTTCTGAAGGTATATCTAAAAATACTGTATTGCTTCCTTTTACAACTGTTTCAAAAATATTATAACTCATGAAACATTTCACCTCCATATTATTATTTTAACCATCCTAAGATTCTTTAATCATTGATATTGGTGGTTAATATATATTTAAATTCTATTATTGTTATTAATATGTTAWGAAAGTTTTTTTCCTGAGTTATTAAATAATATTGTAATAAACCATATAACTATTATACCTAAAAATATTTTTAAGTATTGGAAATTAAAAATTTTAAATAAAATACTATAATCCAATATAGCACTTATAATTATAGGAAAAAATATATTTATAATTACAAGCATATTAGAAACTTTATTTTTAAATACAATCTTTTTGCTAAATATATATATACTAGTGCTTGATAATAAATTTAATATAAAAAATGAACTTATCCCAGCTGTTTCTTTAGAGTATGAATAACAAAACTTATAATTTAAAAACGAAATAGTTGCTATTATTAAAGCTGTAAAAATTATTCTCCATTTATTTGGTTTAATTAAATCTTGCTTTTCTTTTATATTGTCTATAGAATAATCTTCTTCTTTATACTGAAACATAAGAGCTAAAGATGATATTAATATGGTTATAGAATTAATCCAAAGTATATAAAATTTTAATTCTGAAATAGAATAAAAATTATTAATTATTGTAGAAAATAAAAATGTAGATAAAAGTACTGTTATTATATACATTATAGTATTTTTTGAAGCCTGCAAAATCTTTCTACAATCCACTATACTCATTAGTAAATTTTTCAAACTCCAATCTTTTAATACTATATCTGAAAATTTCTGAAGTAAACTACTACTGGAATCTGTTATACCTACATCTGCTGATTTTAGCGATGGTAAATCATTAACCTTAGCGCCTTCCATAACAGTTACATAACCTTTACCTTTGTAATTATTAACTATTTTTATTTTATGTTTATAATTTACTCTTGAAAAAATCTTTATTTTATCTATATTATCTTTAATTTCCTCTTCTTTCATATTATCCATTTCTACACCAGATATAACTTGATTTACTTTTCTTAATATACCTAATTTTATTCCAGTATAATAAGCTGTAAGTTTATTATCTTCTGTAATTATTATAGGATATACGCAAAGATATCTAGATAAATTTATAGCTTCTTCCCAATTATCTTTTAAAGGGTTATCAAAGCCTATAATACCTGCAAAAACTAAGTTACTCTCTACGTTTTCTTTGGAACTTGGTTCATAATTAAAACTTCTATAGGCAAGTCCTAAAACAGATAAACTGTCTTTGGACATTTCCATATCAGCCATTTTTATATTATTTATATCTTCTTCACTAATTTCCATTTCTATGCCATTTTTCATTATATGAGTGCATTTACTTAGTATACTTTCTAATGACCCTTTTATATTTGCTCTGTAATTTCCATCTACTTTATTAATTGTGGTCATGATTCTTTTATCTGTATCATAAGGTATTTGAAATACTCTATTATTTTCTTCTTCTAAAGAGTTTTTATTTATACCATTTCTCATGGCAAACTCCGTTAAAGCTATTTCTGCATAGTCACTTTTAATATTTTTTATTTCTCCTATTTTAAAATCTGTATCATTACATAAAATCCCTATTTGTAAAAGCCTTGTTACATTTAGATCCTCTTTAAATTCTCTATCTATTTTTATGGTTTCCTCGTTTAAAGGAATAAATTTACCATTAGTATATATTTTTTTTACTGACATTGTTTTTTCTGATAATGCTCCAGTTTTATTTATAAACACTATAGATGCCTTAGCAAATTTCTCTATTACAGATATATTTTTAAAAACTATGCCTTCTTTTTTCATTTTTTTAATTATAATAAATGAACTAAATATAATAATTAAAATAAGTGTAATTGGGATATATGAAAGTATTAATATGGAACTATTTCTTATTATAATCTGTAAATCATTACCCATTACATAGTTTATAGAAGATACTAGAATAGTTAATATTAAAAATATTAAGGATATCTTATTTGCTATCTTTGTTATTTTATTTTTTAAAGAAAATTTTTCTTCCCCATCCTCTGAGGATTTACTTATTATATTAAAAGCTTCCGTATTTTCACCTACAGCTATTATTATTCCTAATGCTTCACCAGAAACTATAGTTGAAGATTTAAATAATATGTTTCTCATTTCTGAAGTGGTTATTTCCTTATCCTCTACTTTAGTAGAATATTTTTCTACAGCATAGTTTTCTCCAGTAATTACAGCCTCATTTACTCTTAACCTTTCAGTTTCTATTATCCTTATATCTGCTGGCACTATATCTCCTGGTTTCAGTCTAACTATATCTCCTACCACCAATTCAGTGGAACTTATATTTTTACTTAGACTACCCCTTAACACTCTAGAATCAGTTACACTTAATTTTTCTAAAGTATTTATATTTTTAAGCTCCTTTGATTCTATATAAACTATAGAAACTAAATTCATTAAAGCTATAAGAATTAATATAGAGAAACAAATAATTTCCTTAGATATAAAGAATAAGATAGAACATAAAATTATATTTATAAACCATAATTGTGTTATTTCTTTTAGTATAAGATAAAATATATTCCTCTTTTTACCAAAATGAAATTCATTAACACCATATTTTTTTCTATGTAAATCTATTTGGCTCTCTAAAAGTCCTGAATAAGAATCACTATTTAAGTGTTTCACTACATCTACCCATGTATAATTATAAAAATTGGTCAAGGTTCTCTACCTCCAAGCTACAAACTACATACTTTTGCTAATTCTATTGTCGTATATATTAATTAAGTCTTTATATAATATTAATTAACTCCTTATATACTTTAATTATATCCTATTTAACTATTTTACCATAGCTTCTTCTTATATTTTATATACTTATAGTATAACTTTGGTTACTACTATAAAATAAAATCAGATACAAAATATATCTACCACATATATAAAACCTCCTATATAGCATTATAGGAGGTTTTATAAAATTTGTTTCTAATTGCAATTTTTATTTTGCATAACTAAACTTATTAATTTAAATTACAAGGGAGCTTTGCAATTCTACTTTCATCTTCGGAAATTAAGTATAAACTAAATTTATTTAAATTTTCTATTTCTGAAGTTGGTATAGAAAATTCAACTTCTTGTTTTCCATTAATCTCCTTTACTCTACAATCTAGTATCCTATTTGAAATATCAGCATAAGCATAAGATAACTTTTCTCCTTCTATAGGAATAGAGAAACTCATCAAATTAGTATCTGATTTTTTAAAAGTATTATCTTTTATATATGCAAACTTACTTTCTGGAAGATTAGAATAATATTTAAATTCCTTATTGTAAGTTGTATTCTTCATTTCTTCTACAGGGAAATAGTAATCTGAATGAGTATATTCTGTAGACTCAAATAAAACTATATCTGGATTAAAAACATTTATATAATAATCATAGTCAATTACATTATGATAATTATGTATTCTAATTACTTCTGAAAAATTTTCTGTAAGAAACTTATCTCTTCCTTGAAAATAACTTCCAGCAAAAATAAGTATCTTAGGAGCATCTTTATTATTAGGATTTTTATAATTAGCAAAATATGTGAATTGTTTAGATTGCTTAATCTCATTTCTGAAATCAGTAATAGATAAAGAATTGTTCTTTTTTAAATTATAGTGTGTAGTTTTTTCATTTATGTCGAAATGTGAAACCGGAAGGGTTGTATTAGTATACTCTATAGGCCCAAATTTATTAATATCAAACTTATCTACTCTTGAGTCTAAATCGTTTAATCTGTCTAATATAGATGAAATTCCAATAATAGCTCCAGTTTCATTCCAATGATTGGCATCATATTTTTTATCAAAAACTTGTTTAGAACTCTTAGCATCCATTAAAGCTTCTCCAGTATATATATAATTAACATTTTTATCTTTAAGAAGACTTAAAAAACACTCTAGATTTCCATTGTTATAATTATATCCCTGTGGTAAAAATTCTGAGTATATTGTTGTTTTACTAGGTTCGGTAGCATATAAAAATTTTATTTCTCTATCTATACAGTAATTTTGAAAATTTAATATAAAATTAGAATAAACTTCTTGAAACTCTCTATCTGTTTCATTTTCTTTTAATTTTGCAAAAATATATCCATCTTTTCCATATTGATAACTTGGATGTATCATTTCATCAAATAATATATCCATAGCTTTAGTATATATATTAACCATTTGAGTTCTAAATCCTATACGGTCTCCTATGTAATTCTCTATATTGGGGATAATATTCCCTTCTGAAAATATTTCTGAAAGCTCAATAAGTTTCCTATTATCTATATCTGAAACTTGATTGTTTTTTAAATTCATACTAAATATAGGAAATGCAATTATAAACAGAAATAAAATTATTCTAAAAAAATGTATTTTTTTCATATACTAACACCTCCTTTAAAATTGAAAGTAAATAAATGGACTATATGTGGAATTAACTATAAATATTATTGTAATAATTAATAAAATTCCAATAAATATTGTTTTTCCTATTTGAAATATTTTTTTGTTTTGATGTGATTTCAATGTATTACCGATTACAGGAGTGCATCCTACAATTGACATAAGCATCCAAAATACTATTTTTTTATTAACAAAGTAACTAAATTGGAATGTAACTGTTGTAGCTCTATTTATTCCGAACATTATTGATAAATAATTTATTGCGTCCATCAGGCCATTAGCTCTAAATAACACCCATCCTAATATAACAATAAGCATAGTAATTGTTGTTTTTATAAAACAGGGGATTTTTATATACCATCTTTTTTTATTTATAATTTTTTCAATAATTATAAATACACCATTCCATATTCCCCATGCAATAAAATTCCATGAAGCTCCATGCCACAATCCTGTAACTAAAAAAACAATAAACAAATTTAAATATGTATTACCCTTTCTGTTTCCTCCCAATGGTATGTAAAGATATTCTTTAAACCAAGTAGATAAAGATATATGCCATCTTCTCCAAAATTCGGTTATAGATTTTGATATATATGGATAATTGAAGTTTTCCATAAATTTAAAACCAAACAAATACCCTAACCCAATAGCCATATCTGAATACCCTGAAAAATCAAAGTATATTTGAAAAGTATAGCAAATAGCTCCCAACCATGCAGTAGGCTGATCAATTCCTACATTTGAAAGTGAAAATATTGTGTCAGCTATCCCAGCTACAGTGTCAGCAATAATTACTTTTTTTGATAATCCTATAACAAATCTTTCAATACCATAACTAAAATATTCCATAGTTTCTTTTCTTTTTCTTATTTGATTATCTATATCCTTATATTTAACTATAGGACCCGCTATTAATTGAGGGAAAAATGATATATATAATGCAACAGAAAAAATATTTTTATTAACCCTTGCATCTTTTCTATATATATCAATTATGTATGACATACCTTGAAATGTAAAAAACGAAATGCCTATAGGTAATGCAATTTCCTTATATGGGAATGTGGCATTGGAAATTCTATTAATATTTCCTATTGCAAAATCATAATATTTATAGTAAAAAAGTAAAACTAAATTTAAAATTATACCTATTAACAAAAAAAATTTTTTAAATCTTTTTTTATCTTTAAGCTTGTCTATAATTAATCCAAAAATATAATTTATAAAAATAGAACTACAAAGAACTGGTAAATATTTCATCCCTCCCCATGAATAAAATATTAGACTTGCAAAGAGGGAAATACAATTTTTTAAAATATTATTTGAAAGAATATTTCCTAATGTATAGTAAATAATTAAAGTTAATGGTAAAAATATAAAAATAAATATTTGAGAACTAAATACCATATTATTCCTCCTTGTACTAGAATATATAACTTTTTAATATGAATTGCCCTTGGTTATTATAGCATTTATAATTTTTTTTTTATATTTCAAGCAAATATTTAATATAAAGTTTATACAAATTTCATTTTGACCATATTTATGAATACAAAATAATCCAAACACTGTATAACTATTGGTATTATTAGCTTATACCCAATTCATATTTTAGTAACAAATCATATGAATTGCTGCAAATATTTATAGCAAAAAGAACCTTATTTATTAAGGTTCTCTTTTAAGATAAAGAAATCTATTATTTAAATTTTATATACTCACTAAATTGATCTATATTGATTTCTTTTAAAATAAAAATGCTTTGAAATAAGATATACTTACTTCAAAGCATTTTTTGGCGGGAATATGTGGGAATCGAACCCACCCATCGTGGTCTTAGCACGACAACTCGGTTTTGAAGACCGGCAGGCACACCAGCACCTATCTACTCCCATATTTTTAAGACCGAATACTATTATATATAAACTTTTCGTTAAAGTCAACATATATAATTAAAATTCCACATACTTCTACTTATTATACAATATTTTTGTTGTTTTTTTACTAATATCAAATATAAATAAAAATGCTCTTCTTTCTAAATATAAGTAAACTACGGCTTAACAGCCTTTAGAGGTTGAAAATTAAAACAAGAAATACTTTTAGTCAATAGATAGCTATAAAAATAAATAATACTAATATTTGTGTTTGTGCCCTAATATTTAAGCTAACGCTCTAATGCCACGTCCTGTAGAGCTAGAGCTAAGTAAACGTCCTATTTACTTTACACTCAAATATTAGTTGCCAAATAAAGTATTCTGATTATTTCTCTAGATATCTATTTTCTCTAAAAGTATCTTTTGTTTTAATACCTTTAAAGGCCGTTATAATAATTTTCTACTGAAAGAAAACTCTACAAAAGGATGATTTTGTTCCACTCTTCTACACAAAATCTTTAATATAATATTTATGCTAAGTTAGTTATTAAATTTAAAGATTATAAAATCCATTTTAAATTTAATATATAAATAACTTCAGAAAAATCGATAACACAGTCGTAGACTTTCTATAATAATTAGTATTTAATTTTAATCAGGCATCCAAAATCTCTGATTTTGATATGGCTGCTTACTGATGAGAAGAATTAAGCAAGAGTTTCATTGCTTGCTCAAAAATAATCGGCGTAGCCAGAAGTCTTTTAGTTAAGCATTTATGATGATTTTTCATATAGTGTAAGATTAAAAAATATTCTTCATTAAAGAATTCCAATTAAAAATAATATATTTATATAACGACCTCATTAAGTTTATATAAAATAAAACTTAACGAGATTATTGCCTTTATCATATTAAATTTGTTTGCTAACGCAAATAGATTTGAGTGTAAATTTAATTTATATAAATATTATAAAAAATATAGTCCTTTGACATGCTATGCATCAATTTTCTAACGAAAATTTTTTGAGATCCTTAATGAAAAGAATATAAACAACTAAAAATTTTTAATATACTTATAAAGATATAAAAATCTTAAAAATAAGAATATAATTGTGGATTTTACATAACAGAGTGGAGTAAAATCTTCCTTTGGTACATCCCGTTCCATAGGAAATTATCTTTAAAAAGTTATGCTATCTTCAGCCTATTAAAAAGAGGGATATGTGGCGTAAAAGACATTCGAAAAAGCTTAGAGATTCTTAGTTGTTTTTTTAAAATATATTAGGTAAAAACTGATTGTTTGAGCGTTCAGCGAGTTTCAGTTTTTACCAATATATTTTATGAAAAAACAAATTAGAATCTCTTAGCGAATTGAGTTATCTTTCTAGACACATATCCCTTTTTAATAGGCTGTAGATAAACTTACTTTTAAGTCACAACTTCCTTAATATAAGACTCTTTCGTCCCCATTTCTCTTTGTAAATTTTATTCCGTCAAAATGTTCTAATATAGCTAAAGAATACTTTCTACTAGTATCCATCGTATCTCTAAACTGGGCTACTGTTATTTTTCCATTATCCTCTATATATTTCTTCACCTTTTCCTTGGCTTCATTATAATCTGATGTTAAAAGTATACAGTCTTCATTTACTTTAAATAAAGTTCCCTCTTCTAGTATAGCTTCATAAACTCTTTTAAATTCTATTGCATTTTGTTCCCGGGAAATAAGTTCTTCATATTTAGGTGGACTGTATTTTCCTTTTTTATATTTAGCTATTATTCTATCATAAATAGACTTTTGTTCTTTGTTAAACTCCACATTAAAATTGTGCTCAGAAATATATTTCCCATGAATTTTTATTAGTTCTTTATTCTCTAAAAGTTCTAAAAGTTTATCATATGTCTTTTGTTTTATATCCTTACCTAAAACCCTTATTCTTAGCTCTTCCTTAGATACTCCCCATTTAAGAGGATTTTTTTCGTGAAACTCTTTTAATATAGATGTCATTTCTTTTACTTTTTTATCTATATAATTTATATGGGTATATACCCTTTTATCTCCATTACTAAAAAATACTACCTTTTGTAACTTTATTAGTTCTTCTATTTCATCTGATATGTTTTCTTCATTTTTCCCTAATGCTTTTAATATTTCATCCTCATTTGGGAATTTAGAGCTTAATTTTTCTATAATTTTTTCTATTATATTAGAAGTATCTCCACTTTCTTTTAGTTTTAATTCTTCTATATATTTTTCATTAAATCGTTTTGCCTTCTTAGGTAATGGATCTATTATGGAACCTCCTGCTATAGTTACCATTGGAGAATAAGATCTTATAACATATCTATCATTTCTCTGGCAAGTTATAGGCTTTTCTAATCTTAATTGAACATATCCTTCTTCCCCTGGATTTAAGCACTCTTTGTCTAATATAACAACTCTGCATATTATTTCACTAGTTCCATTATATAATCTAACTCTTTGTCTATTTTCTAGTGGCTTTGATGCACTTTTTAAATAATATAGCTTGCAATCTATCATCATGGATGGTTCCATTAGCTTTTCTATAGATATTATATCTCCTCTATCTACCTCGGTCTTTTTTATATTAGATAAATTTATTGCACATCTCTGTCCTGCCTCTGCTATTTTAGTTGGTTCATCATGGACTTGAATTCCTCTAACCTTTGTAACAACCTTTGAAGGGTAAATCTGAACAGTTTGTCCTTCTTTTATAGAACCACTAATTACTGTACCTGTTACTACAGTTCCAAAGCCTGTTATAGAAAAAACCCTATCTACAGGTAATCTAAAGTGCCCCTGTACATCCTTTGTTTCTATATGTTCTGTCATGTTATCTATAGCTTTTATTAATTCACCTATTCCTTCTTTAGTCTTTGAAGATACTGGATATATATCTGCATTTTCTAAAAAAGTATCCTTTAGTTCTTCTCTTAAATCTTCTTTGACCATGTCTAACCACTCTGGATCCACCATGTCTGTTTTTGTAAGAACAATTATACCTTTATTAACATTAAGTAATTGCAATATTTCTAAGTGCTCCTTAGTTTGAGGCATAATACCTTCATCTGCAGCAATAACCATAAGAACTACATCTATACCACTTACTCCGGCTAGCATGTTCTTAACAAATTTTTCATGTCCAGGTACATCTACAATTCCTGCCCTTTTCCCTGATGGTAAATCAAAAAATGTAAAACCTAAATTAATAGATATACCTCTATCTTTTTCTTCTCTAAGAGTATCTGTTTCTCTTCCTGTTAACGCTTTTATTAAAGTGGTTTTACCATGATCTATATGCCCAGCTGTTCCTATTATTACGTTCTTCATAAACATCACCATTTTCAATTATTTTAATAATTTTTTAAATTCTTCTACTATTATATTAAAATCTCTCTCAAATAAAGTTCTTACGTCTAATATTACTTCATCTTTGCTTACTCTAACTATTATAGGATTTTTGCTTAATCTTAATTTTTCTTCTATCTTTTCTGCTGTTATTTTATCGCTATTTACTTTTACTACATAGGTAGGTATTTTTTCCCCTGGCATTGAACCTCCACCTACCATAGAAAGCTCTTCTGATACTTTAAAATTAAAATCTTTAACATTATTTTGAAGTCTTCTTTTTAATCTTTGAGCTCTCTTTTTATGGATTTCTTTAGAGCTTAAAATCATGTTTAATGTTGGAATATTTTCTATAGCTTCCTTTTCGTCTATATAGTATTTTAAGGTTCCTTCTAAGGCTGCCAAAGTCATTTTATCTATTCTTAAGGCTCTAGTTAATTGATTCTTTTTCATTTTATCTATGTATTTCTTTTTACCTACTATTATGCCTGCTTGTGGTCCTCCTAACATTTTATCTCCACTAAAGGTTACCACATCTACTCCTTTTTCAAGGCTGCTTTGAACAGTCGGTTCATAAGTAAAACCATATTTAGAAAAATCAACTAAGGTACCACTACCTATGTCCTCCATTACAGGTAACTTATATTTTTCACCTAATTGTACCATTTCTTCTGAAGATACCTCTTCTGTAAAGCCCATTATCTTGAAATTTGAAGTATGGACTTTAAGTAAAACCCCTGTATTTTCATTTATATTATTTTCATAATCATATAAATGAGTTCTATTTGTAGTACCCACTTCAACTAAATGAGCTCTACTAAACGTCATTACGTCTGGTACCCTAAAGGAACCTCCTATCTCTACTAATTGACCTCTTGATACTATAGCTTCCTTTTCCTCACAAAGAGTATTTAAAGCTAACATAACTGCTGCTGCATTATTATTAACTACCATTGCAGCTTCAGCACCTGTAACTTTCTTAATAAGTTCTTCTACATGACTATATCTTGACCCTCGTTTTCCTTCTTTTAAATCGTATTCTAAATTACTATAGTTTTCTGACACTTTTACCACATTTTCTATAGCCTCTTTAGCTAATAAGGATCTTCCTAAATTAGTATGTATTACCACACCTGTAGCATTAATAACTTTTTTAAATTTAGTACTTTTATTCTCTTCTAAAATATCCTCGAAATAATTTATAACATTTTCCTTAGTAAAATTTTCTATGGCACTTTTTAAAATTTCATTTCTATAGTAATCTATGGATTGCCTAATACTATCTACTACTAAGGCTCTAGAATTGCTTTGCAAATACTTATTAACAATCTCTTCTTTTAAAAGTTCATCTATTTTGGGTAGATTACGTAATAATTGTTTTTTATCCATGCCCCATTCTCCATTTCTTAATCGTATTATATATTCAGTACTTATCATTATAAATAGTATAATATTTTATTCAACTATAATATATTTATCTTGTTTCTTTATAACTTCTCCTACAATAGAAGATTTTAACTCTAATTTATTTAATTCTTCCATAATTTTTTCTGACTCTTCTTTTGAACAGGAAATCAATAGTCCACCCGAAGTTTGAGGATCAAATAATATATCCTGCATAAATACAGGAACATCTTTAAACTCAAAATTTCCTTCAATATGATCTCTATTAGCGTAAGCTCCTGCTGGAACTAATCCAAATTCAGCATATTCCTCTGCTTCCTTTATATATGCTATCTTCTCATGGTTAAATTTTAAAGTAACATTTGATGCACTAGCCATCTCATACGCATGCCCTAGAAAACCAAAACCAGTAATATCCGTACAAGCACTTACATTATATTTAGCTATTATTTCTCCTGCATATTTATTTAAAGTGCTCATAGATTTCACTGCTTCATCTCTTGCTTCTTTAGATGCTATATCTCCTTTTATTGCAGTATTTATAATACCTATTCCCAAAGGCTTTGTAGTAATTAAAACTTCCCCTTCTCTACATCCATAATTTTTTAAAACTTTATCTGGATGTACAGTACCTGTTACTGACAAACCATATTTAGGCTCATTATCATCAACAGTATGTCCTCCTATTACTACAGCTCCTGCTTCCATAACTTTATCCGCTCCACCTTTTAATATTTCCCCTAAAACTTCTATAGGTAAACAGGAGGGAAAACAAACTATATTTAGCGCTACTACTGGTTTACCTCCCATAGCATAAACATCACTTAAAGAGTTAGCTGCAGCTATTTGGCCAAACATGTATGGATCATCTACTATAGGTGTAAAAAAATCTAATGTTTGTATTATAGCTGTATCATCATTTATTTTATATACGGCTGCATCATCTGCAGTTTCTATTCCTACTATTAAATTTTCACTTTCCATTTTAGGCAATTTTGAAAGTATTTTTGAGAGCACTCCCGGTGCTATCTTAGCCGCTCATCCTGATGTTCTGGAAAGCTCTGTAAGCCTTATCTCTTTTTTTTCTATAGAACAAGCTTCCCCTTCTTTAATATTTATATTATTTGACATTTTAAGCACCTCTCTTTTTAAAAACCCAACTACATTAAAAAATAATAAATTATTCAATACTCATTATATATTATTTTGTAAAAATTTAAAAGAAATATAACGAATACTACCTTATTTCAGCTTTTTCTTTTATTTTTTCTATAGTCTTATCTCCTATTCTTCCTATAGCTTTTAAATCTTCAAAATTTTTAAAAGTTCCCTGTTTTTCTCTATAATCTAGTATCTTTTGCGCAGTTACATCTCCTATGCCTGATATGGTTTTTAGTTCTTCCTTAGATGCAGTATTCAAATCTACTTTTCCCTCTGCACTAATTCCAGAATTAGTTGGTGCTGTGCTATTATTTGCCCCTCCATTATTTTCTCCTTTTTTTTCTATATAAATATAATCCTCATCTTTAAGCTTTTTTGCTAAATTTAATTTACCTTTATCTGCATTATTAGTATATCCACCTGAAATTTTTATAAGTTCTTCTACTCTGCTGTTCTCATTGAGCTTATATACACCTGGATTCTTAACTTCCCCATTTACATAAACAGTTATCTCTTTTTCTGATTTTGAATTTTCCTTTTCTGTACTTTTAACATTTTCTACAAATATTTCTTCTTCATTTATATTAGTTTTTTCTGGTTTTGACAGTACATATCCTATTACTGTAAAGACTGCCAAAATAAAAACTATTATTATAGATCCTATTATCTTCTTTTTATCTTTCATATGCTTATCACTCCATAATATGATTATTTATATTACACTTTGTAAAATATTATATATGTTTAAATTTTCTTTTTCTGTACTTTTAACATTTCATATAAATATTTCTTCTTCATTTATATTAGCTTTTTCTGGTTTTGATAATACATATCCTATTACTGTAAAATATAAATTTTACAACTATGAAACAAGTAATAAAAGTTTTAGAAACTTCCCTTTGTTAAAATTACTTACGAAATTGACTGCTAAAATGAAAACTATTACTATAGATCCTATTATCTTCTTCTTATCTTTCATATGCTTATTACTCCATAATATGATTATTTATATTACACTTTGTCAAATATTATAATGTGTCTAAATAGGATATAATCCTTTAATTATTCTAATTATTGACATATTTATAATTTTAATTCGCATATTAACGGTTTTTTTGATATAATAAAAATTATTATTATGTAGAAACAGGAGGTTTACTTAATATAATGAAGCCCATTTTTTATAAAATATTATGTTCCATTTTATTATTATCCTTATTTTTTCCCAATGTAGCTCTAGCAAAGGATTCTAAACAAAACTTAAAAATAGCTGCTGATGGTGTTGTATTAATGGATTCAAAAACCGGTAAAATAATTTATTCGAAAAATCCAGATAAACCATATCCTCCAGCTTCCACTACAAAAATAATGACTGCTCTTTTAACTTTAGAAAGAGGTAACTTAGATGACATCGTCACTATAGGTCGTAAGCCCCCTTTGGCAGACGGAAGCAAAATATACATATTGGAAGGCGAAAAAATTAAAGTAAGAGATCTATTATATGGGCTTTTACTAGCTTCAGCTAACGATTGTGCTGAAGCATTAGCTGAATATCTCAGTGGATCTTTGGATAATTTCTCAAAAGATATGAATAAACGAGCTAAAGAATTAGGCTGTACGAGTACTAATTTTGTAAATCCTAGTGGATTATATAATGATAAGCATAGAACTTCTGCTAGAGATTTAGCTATTATTATGAATGAGCTAGTTAAACAACCTGAATATAGTAAAATAGCCACAACTCTTTCTTACAATATTCCACCTACAAACAAATCAAAAGAAAAGAGACCTTTGTGGAATGAAAATAGACTAATACAAAAACATTCAAATTTTTATTATAAAGGTTGTGAAGGCGGGAAAACAGGATATACTGTTCAATCAGATCATTCTTATGTAGCTAGTGTTAACAAAAATAATCATAGACTTATAGTAGCTCTTGTTCATGATAAAGAAAAAAATTTTTTTGATGATGCAGTAAAACTATTTAACTACGGATTTAATAATTTTACATTAAATCTTTTATACTCTAAAGACTCTTATGTAACTACTTATACAAATGACAACTTAAAAGTTCCGTTATATGCCTCAGAAGACTTTTATTATTTAAAACCCAAAGATGATAATACAACTCCTGATTTAAGATTAGAAAATACGAATTTAAAAAATCTTAAATTTAAAAAAGGCGATGTAGTTTTAAGTGCTAATTTAAGTCGAGGTTCTAATAGTGTAGGGAGTTTAACTTTAAAAAGTGGTGTAGATCATGAATCGGTTAACTTATTCAAGAATAATGTTATTACTAAACATTTAAATACCAAAAACATAATTTTAATATGCTTAGCATCCCTTTGTATAATATTTTTGATATTTAAAATCACAAAAAAAAATTCAAAGTCCAAAAAAAACAATAATAAATACTACTTTTAATACAAAAGCTATGAAATATAGATTTAATAACATCTTAATTTCATAGCTTTTATTTTTTATGTTTTTATCGTAACTGTTCAAAATTTTTGCAGAAGCTATTCTCACATAGCTTTTTTATTTTATCCTTTCTATTAATTTTTTTATATCCTCTGGTAAACTACATTGTAATTTTAAAATATTTCCTGTTCTAGGATGTGGAAATTCTAATTTATAAGCGTGTAGGGCTTGCCTTTCTATGTATTCTTTCTCTTCTTCTCCCATTCCATATAAGGAATCCCCATAAAGATGATGCCCTAAATGAGACATATGTACTCTAATTTGATGAGTCCTTCCCGTTTCTAATTCTAACTTAACTACACTACCTTTAGATAATTCTTCTAAAACCTCATATGTAGTTATACTTTCTTGTCCTCTCTCATCTACTATTCTTTTAATAGATTCATTTTCTTCTTTATATATAGGTAAATTAATCCTTCCCTCTTTTTCTTTCATACTTCCATGCACTACTGCTATATATATTTTCCTAAAACTATCTTTACTCATGTCTGAAGCTAATCTCATATGTGAAAACTGATTTTTAGCTAATATTACTAACCCAGATGTATCTCTATCTAATCTATTAACTAATCTTACTATAGATTTTTCTCCCTTTTTCTTAAAATGATATAATATTCCATTAGATAAAGTTCCTGTAGGGTGACTTTTAGTAGGATGTACTACTATACCAGGTTTTTTGTTTATAACTATAATGTCACTATCTTCATACACTATTTCTATATTTATATCTTCTGGCTCTATATTTTGATGCTCATCTTCTTGCATATAAATTTCTATTAAATCATCCTGTGACAATTTGTGCTTCTTTATTACTTTTTCCCCATTCACAAAAATTCTTCCATCCCTAACAGCTTTCCTAACAAATCTTCCTGATAAATTTTCTATTTCTTTTAAATAATCTTTTATATCAATATTGTGATTTATTTCTTTAACTACAAAAATTAATTTATTATTCATTAATTTTTCTCCTTTTAAGTCCTATAATAATATTTTACTATAGTATTATAACATCAAAGTAAAAGAAAATCATACATTGCTATAAATGCAAATCTTTCTTACTAATAATTTATAACATCTATTTTTCTTTTAAGTAAACTTTTTATTAGCGAATTATGAAACACTGTAGCCATACTCGCTAATTAAAGATTTTATCAATCTCTATAAAAAAAATGAAGGGAAAAACTCCCTTCATTTTATGTATGCTATATCATAGCCACTAATTCTATTTCTACTAAAGCATCTTTTGGTAATTTACCAACTTGCACACAAGATCTTGCAGGTGGATTTTCTTTAAAATATTTTGCATACACTTCATTTACTGCTGCAAAATCATTCATATCTTTTAAGAAGATAACTGTCTTTACAACCTTCTCAAAAGAAGTTCCTGCTTCTTCTAAAACAGCTTTTAAGTTTTCCATAGATCTTTCTGTTGCTTTTGTAATATCATCAGAAATTAATTCTCCTGTTGCTGGATCTAGTGGAATTTGTCCTGAAGTAAATAATAAATCTCCTATTTTTATAGCCTGTGAATATGCGCCTAATGCTGCTGGAGCTTTTTTTGTACTTATAACTACTTTTTCCATAAAATAATCCTCCTCTTAATTCCTATTATTAGCAAAATCTTTTCCTAATAATATTATTATATCAAAGTTTTCATCTGATTGGATATTTTTCTCTATATTTGGAATATTTAAATAATTCTCTATTTCTCCTGTAGATATAGAACTATCTTTTTTTAGACGAACTTTTGTGAAATCTCTTCTTTCTCCATTACCTGTAACAATATTACTATATCCCATTTCTTTTAACTTTCTTTCGCAATCAGCAGCCAAACCATTAACTTTTGTACCATTTAATACTTTAATTTTAATTTCACTTTTATCTATCTCCGTATTGTTATCCTTTTGTGATGTTCCTCCTGCTTTTAAAGTATATACTATATCTCTATTTTTTTCTCTATCATATATAAAATACGAAACATTACCTATATATTTAGCTTCACCTTGAAGAGTAATCATGTTAATGCTAGATTTATCCCCTTTAGTTACAGCATACCCGTATTTAATTATTTCTTCTGGAGACATGTCTGTTTCCACATAATCTGGTATAGTGCTTAATATATTTGGAATTTTAGGTATTATACTTGGGCTTTTGACTTTTTCCACTACCTTTGATATAAATTTATGTTGATTTTCTATTCTACCTAAATCTCCATCTGCAAAACCTGTGCCATTATTATTTTTTCTCCATCTAAAAAATTCTTCTGCCTTTTTTCCATCTAAATGCACTGTAGTACCCTTTTGAAAATGTATGTGTAAATTTTGAGATGGATCATCATAATTCATATTTCTTGTTATATCCATCTCTACTCCGCCTATAGCATCTATAACCTTTCTAAATCCTTCATAATCTATCTTAGCATAGTTATTTATTTCTATGCCTAAAAGGTTTTCTACAGCTGCTATAGAACCGTTTACTCCATTTATAGCATGAGCTGAATTTATTTTTATTTTTTTGCCATTCATAGTTACACGAGTATCCCTTGGCACGGAAACCATATTTATATTTTTAGTTTTAGGATTATAATTAACTACAAGCATAGTATCTGTTCTTTTAGGGTCTGATGCTTCTTTAGAACCAGGATCTCCAATATCCACACCCATTACAAGTATATTTACAGGTTCTCCTGCTTCTGCTTTCTTAGTATTTATTTTACCCTCTCCTAATTTTGAATTATTAGTAAATCCCAAAAGGTAAAAATAACCTAATATTCCTAATAGTATAATAAAAGAAAAGAGTATAATGATAATTTTTAAACTTCTACTTTTTTTTCTTTTACTAGTCTTTTTTTTCTTTTTAATATCATTCCCCATAACATTTCACCTACAATTTATCATTTACTAAGCAATTTCTAGCTATCACTGTATTGATATGTAACAGTTCTCCTTTGCCAACCACATATTGTATTGTTGAATTTAAAGACTCTATCATAGCTTTGTCTATATCTATTAATGCTAATTTTCTTAATTTTTCAACTCCATTAAATTCCCTTAATGGTTCTATTATGTCTGCTAAATAAATAATTTTTTCTAACATGCTCATATTATTTCTTCCTGTAGTATGATATTCTACTGCATTTAATATATCTATATCCTCTATACCCATTTTTTCTCTCATTATTATTGTTGCCACTAATCCATGAGTTATTTGTAAATTTTTTAATGAAATCCAATCTAAATTTATATTATGTTCTTTTATCATATTTAATAATTCATTATCACTCATATTTTTAGCACAATCATGACATAAAGCTGCTATTTTAGCCTTATATACATCAATGTTATATTTTTCTGCTAATTTTATAGCTGTTTCTTTTACACTTATTACATGATTATATCTATCTTCTTTTAAATTTTCTTTTAAATATGCATGGATTTGTTCCTCAGTCCACATATTTTACCCCTCCCCAAAGAAAATAATTAACACATAAATTAAATTTATGCATAAATATAATTATAATTTAATATTAAACCTATTATTTATATAAATTATTTTTAAGAATAAATTTATAAACCTCATCTGGTATATAAAAACTTACTTCTTTTCTTTCTTTTATACGATTTCTTATTTTTGTAGAAGATATATCTAATATAGAAGCATCCATAAATAATATTTTTTTCCCATATTTCGCCAATATGGATTTTTTCTTTTTTATTATTTCTTCCCTTTTTTTAAATCCTTCTCTGCTAAATATAACAAAGTTACACATATTAAGTATTTCATTTATATGTTTCCAATGTTCTAAATAGGATAAACAATCTTCACCAGTTATAAAATACCAGTTTGTTTCCGGTTCCTTTTCTTTAAAATGTTTTAAAGTTTTGTATGTATAGCTTAGACCTTCTGCTTTTATTTCAAAATCACTTATACTAAATCTTCTTTCTTTTTCTATTGCAATCTTAACCATTTCATATCTTATATAGGCTGGTGTCTTTTTTAAGTTTATCTTGTGTGGCGGATTTCCTGCTGGCATAAATATAACCTCTTGTAAATTAAATCTTTCAAGAGCTTCATAGGCTACATTTATGTGCGCATTATGAATAGGATCAAAGGTGCCTCCAAGTATAGCTTTATTAATCATAGAAACGCCCCCATTATTATGAACTACTTATAATTATTAACTACCTAATACTCAATGATAAATATTCAATGATTATTGAGTATTTTTTTGTATATAGAGTATAGGTAGCTAAAATTAGTTTTAGAACTAATTAACTTATTGTGGTAATTCTATTTTAGGTTTCTTTTTTGATTTTCTATATAAGACCACTTTACTCCCTATACATTGTATCCCTTCACAATTTAATTCCTCACATATTTCACTTGAGGCTTCTTTTGCTGTATAAAAACTGTTTTTTAGAACAGATATCTTTATTAATTCTCTAGCTTCTAATGCATCATCTATTTGTTTTAATAAATTATCATTTAATCCATCTTTACCTACTTGAAATATAGCATCCATTTTATTAGCTAAAGATCTTAAATAGCTTCTCTGTTTTGTTGTTATCATTATTGTATTCCTCCTAAAGCCATATATTATAATAAAAAGTCAAATTCAAAGTCATTTAATCGTACAACATCACCATCTTCAATGCCCATTTTCATTAATTCTTCCATTACGCCTTTATTTTTAAGTACTTTATGGAAATATCTTAAATCATCTGGATCATTTACATTAACTGCATTTAAAAGTCTATCTACAAAACTTCCTTCTACAATATAAGTGTTGTCTTCTTTTCTTATAGAGTATGTAAATCTCTTTTCTTCTTCCACAAATCTATCTTCTGCTGATATTTCTAGCTCTGTAACAGGTATAGTACTTAAAAGTCTTGCAGCTTCCTTCATAAGGTCATCTACCCCTTGTTTTGTAGCTGCTGATATCTTAAGCACCTTATTATAACCAAGTTTTTCTATTTTTGTTTTAAATTCTTCAAACTTTTCTTCATCAAATAACATATCAGATTTATTAGCAGCTATTATTTGAGGTCTATCATAAAGCTTTACACTATATCTTTTTAGTTCTTCATTTATCTTTAAAAAATCATCATAAGGATCTCTTCCCTCTACAGAAGATATGTCTATTACATGAATTAATACTCTTGTTCTTTCTACATGTCTTAAAAAATCTAATCCTAACCCTACTCCTTCTGAAGCACCTTCAATTATTCCTGGTATATCTGCAATTACAAAATTAGTCACACCTTCAATACTTACCACACCTAAATTAGGTTTTAATGTAGTAAAATGATAGTTAGCTATTTTAGGTCTAGCTTTAGATACTACTGACAACAAAGTAGATTTTCCTACATTAGGAAATCCTATAAGACCTACATCTGCTAAGAGCTTTAATTCAAGCCTAATCCATCTTTCTTCCTCTGGCATACCTGGTTCTGCAAAATCTGGTGCCTGTCTTGTAGGTGTTGTAAATCTACAATTACCTTTACCACCTCTTCCACCTTTAGCAACCACATAAGAATCCTCTGGCTTTGATAAATCTGCCATTATTTTGTCTGTTTCTGCATCTCTCACTATAGTTCCCATAGGAACTTTTATATAAAGATCTTTTCCATTTTTACCAAAACATTTTGACCCAGCCCCATTTCCACCTGGTTCTGCTTTGTATTTTCTTTTATAAGTAAAATCTAAAAGAGTTGTCATATTAGGGTCTACTACTAGTACTACATTGCCGCCTTTACCACCATCTCCACCGTCTGGTCCTCCAAAAGCTATATATTTTTCCCTTCTAAAAGAGATGGATCCATCTCCTCCCTTTCCTGATTTTACAAAAATTTTGGCTGTATCTATAAACAAAGTTTTTCACTCCTCTTTATTTCGATAATTAATATATAATATTTTTTATAAAATTTAGCTATACTAATTTAAAGATATAGTCAATTGTGTTAATTCTATAATTTTTATCATATTATTTATCAGAAAATTTTATATTTATATTAACATAAATGTTGTTTTCTTAATTTAAAATCAATTATTATTATATCTTATTTTATGCATATAAATATTATTTTATAAAATATTTATATATTTTTAATGATTTATATAATTATTTTTTTAATTATTTTATTTTTTAACTATAAGAGGTAAAGTATGTATTATAATAGTGAACCTTTTCCTAAATAAAAAATTATTTAATTGAATCCTAAAAAAGCACCCTTTATAAGGGTGCTTTTAATTATTCAGCTACTACTTCTTCAACTTCTACTGGATATACACTAGCTTTTTTCTTATCTCTTCCAAGTCTTTCGTATTTTACTACACCGTCGATTTTAGCAAATAATGTATCATCTCCACCTCTTCCAACGTTTAGACCTGGATGGATTTTTGTTCCTCTTTGTCTAACTAATATGTTTCCAGCTAAAACGAATTGTCCGTCAGAGCATTTTACTCCTAATCTTTTAGCTTCACTATCTCTTCCGTTCTTTGAACTACCTACCCCTTTTTTATGAGCAAATAGTTGAAGGTTCATTACTAACATTACTACACCTCCTCCATTGTAAGTTTTATATATTCACCATAATTAAATTCTATACTTTTTAATCCTAACAACATAGTATTCATAAGCACTTGGCATTTATGTATGTCTTCTTTAATACAGGATCTTAAATCTATACTTAAAAAGCCATCTTCCTCTTTTATCAAAGGATTAATTTTTAATACTTCTGTTATACCATTAGCTATTGTAATTGATATAGCAGATATAGCAGAACATACCATGTCATACCCTTGGTCTGTAGACTCTGCATGACCACTCATTTTAACTAATACTATATCATTATTTTCTTTTTTTAATACTACATTAACCATAATTATGCGTTAATTTTTTCTATTTGGATTTTTGTATATGGTTGTCTGTGACCTTGTTTCTTTCTGTAGTCTTTCTTTGGTTTGTATTTGAATACAACAACTTTTTTAGCTTTTCCTTGTGCTAATACTTTAGCTGTAACTTTAGCACCTTCTACCATTGGTTTTCCAACGACAGTTTCTCCGTTGTCTTTTCCTACTAAAAGAACATTGTCTAATTCTACTGTTGAATCAACATCAGCTGTTAATTTTTCAACATATAGTACATCTCCTTCAGCAACTTTATATTGCTTTCCTCCAGTAACTACAACTGCGTACATTAAAAACACCTCCTCATTCCAGTCTCGCCAATTAAGGTACATGAAAACCATGTTTAATACCTTTTCTGAGCGGTCTACAAAAGCCATTTTACCACAGTAACCCTGCTTTGTAAAGAAATTTTATTAATAAATCTTAAGGTCTTCCACATCTTTTATTTGATTTTTAAATATTAATGGTTCTACCTTATACTGATTTTCAGCATCTATATAATTTATATAAATATTTTTTTCTAAAGCTTCAACTTCTGATATGAATTGTATTCTATTTTTATCTATATAATCTTTATATCTTTTATTTAGTTCTATATATATATCCTTTATCTCTCTCATATTTAAAATATTTATTATTTCATTTCTAATTAATAGCTTCATATAACTAAAACTAACTATAGAACCTTTTCCACTACAACATTTACAAGGCTGCTCTATATAATCATATATGGTTTTACCTTGTCTTTTTCTAGCTATTTGAACCAAATTTAATTCGGTAAAGGGATAAACAACAGATTTATTTTTATCTCTTTTTAGTCCTTGTTTTAGTTTATCTAAGACTTTTTCTTTAAGATTTTCATTATTCATATCTATAAAATCTATTACAATAATCCCATTTAAATTTCTAAGTATAATTTGATTACAAATTTCATCCGCAGCTTCCATATTAGTAGTAAAAATAGTTTTCTCCATGGAATTGCCCTTTACATTTTTACCAGAGTTAACGTCCACCACATACATTGCTTCAGTTTTATCTATTATAATATAGCCTCCACAATCTAAATAAACTTTTTTATTTCTAAGGGAAAGTATTTCTTTTTCTATAGCATAATAATCTAAAAGATTTCTTTCTCCCTCATAAATATTTAGCTTTATATTGTTTTCTCCGTATTCCTTTAAAAACTCACTTACATAAACATAATCTTCTCTAGAATTTAAATAGATCTTTGATATATTATCAGTTAATTTATCTCTTAGTATTTTGCCTACTATTCCTCCGTTTTGAAATAGAAGTCCTGTATTCATTTTATATTTAGATTTTTCTATTAATGAACTGTATACATCAGATAACCTTCTTATTTCATCATTTATATTTTCTATACTTGCATTTATGGCTTCCGTTCTTATTAAAATTCCTACCTCTTTAGGCTTTACTATATTATTCTGTATTTCTCTTTTTATTTTTTCATCTTTTATTTTATGAGAAAATGTAATTTCATTATTTAAAATTTGAAGGACTGTATATCTGCCGGGTATAGTTATAGCATTAGTTACTTTAGGGCCTTTTTTATTTAAGTCCTCTTTAACTACTTCTACTAAAATATAGTCCCCTTTTTTTATATGGGTATTATTAAATTTTTTATCTAAATAAAGATAGGCATTTTTGTTCCAACCTATATCTACAAAAGCACTCTTTATAGCAGGAATTATATTTTTAACCATACCTACATATATCTCTCCAACTTGAGGAGATTTATTATCTTCTTCTATAAATAATTCTTTTATGTGATTATTTTCTCTTAAAACTATCCTTACATTTTCCCTTTGCCTTTCTATAAATATTTCTTTCACTTTAAAGGCACTTCCCTTCTTTAAATAAAGAAAATAATTTATCCGATGACTATTCGCTCTAATACTCCCATCTTCTTTAAAGTGGGAGCAAAGAGCGACTACGCCCCTGGATAACGATTTCTAAGCTTTAGAGGGAGTAAAAATTCCCTCTGAACCTAAGAACTCTGTTTATACATACATAGCATAATCAGAAAGAGCTACTAATTTATTTTCATATTCTCCGTATATTTCTTGTCTTTCTATATCTACAAAACTATTTTCTTTTATATCAGATGTATTTTCCTTTATAAATTGGGCTAAAAGATCTGCAGAAAGATTTTGTATACTTCCACAACTTACCAAAATATTTATTTTTAATAAATTACTTTCTATAGAATAATCTATATTTTTAATCATAGGTCTTATATTTACATTTTTACTTCCCTTTTTACCTTTTTTAATTATATCCCAATTATCCATATTTAATAATGTTTTTAACTCATCTTTTAACTTTTCCGTATTTTTATATTTTATTTCTATTATATATTTTGCTGCTGCTACTGCTGCCATAGACTTAAATACTTTTTTATTTGTACCCTCTTTTAATTTTACAGCTTTAAAATATTTTATACCTGAAGGAGCAGTATTATTTAATTTATCTATAATTATGTCCTCATCCTCATCTTCTATAAATGATACATCTAAATACTCTCCTTTAGAGTAAAGTCCTACTGCTAAAGGTTGTGCTAAAGACATAATTATATGAGGATTGAATCCCTTTGAATACTCTACAGGTAATCCACTTCTTTTAAAGTTTCTTTGTAGAGTTCTTTGAAGGTCTAAATGAGATACAAATTTTATATTACCTTCCTTTGAAAACTTAATTAAATATCGCACCTTCAAAACACTCTCCTTCTAAATTAACATTTACTCCACAGTTTTTGCAGCCCTGTCTACAATCTGGAGTTACTTCTGCCTTTTTAGCTCTTTCGTTTTCTCTCATTAAAAACTCCTTTGAAACTCCCGTATCTACAAAATCCCAAGGAAGTATTTCATCATATTCTCTTTGTCTATAAGCATAGAAATCTCCATCTACATTACATTCTTCCAAGGCTTCTTTCCATATATTAAAGTCAAAGTATTGATTCCAACCATCAAATCTAGCACCTTTTTCAAAAGCTTTTATTAAAACATCACAAAGTCTTCTATCTCCTCTTGCAAATATAGCTTCCATATAACTTACTAAGGATTCATGCCAGTTATAGGTTATTTGTTTACTTTTTATATTTCCTCTTAACGCTTCTATTTTCTTTCTCACTTCCTCCATGGTATCCTGTGGTGCCCATTGAAATGGAGTAAATGGTTTTGGTACAAAAATAGATGTACTTACCGTAACCTTAAGCCCTTTCTTTCTTATTTCCTTCGGAACTTCATAATATTTTCCCACAACCTTTTGACCTAACTCTGCTATCCCCATAACATCCTCTAGAGTTTCATAAGGCAATCCTAACATAAAGTATAATTTTATAGTAGACCACCCTGCTTCAAAAGCACTTTTCACTGAAGTCATTAAATTCTCTTCTGTTACACCCTTATTTATAACATCTCTCATTCTTTGACTTCCTGCTTCTGGTGCAAAAGTAAGTCCTGTTTTTCTAACCTTTTGTATTTCTTTTATTAAATCTACTGAAAAAGAATCTATTCTTAAGGAAGGTAATGTTACCCCTACTTTACCTTCTTTATGTCTTTCCACCATTGAAAATACAAGGTTTTGTATATCTGAATAGTCACATATACTTAAAGATGACAGTGTTATTTCATCATATCCTGTATTTTTTATTAATTTATCAGATAGTTCTAACAATGCTTCTGTTTTCTTTTCTCTTACAGGTCTATATATCATTCCAGCTTGACAAAATCTACAGCCTCTTGTACATCCTCTAAAAGTTTCTAAAACTATTCTATCATGAACTATATCAGTATAAGGCACAACAAACTTATCTGGATAAACTACATCATTTATATTATTAACAATAACTTTTTTTACTTTTTTAGGAACATCATCATATATAGGTTTAAATTCTTTTATAGTATTGTCTTCTTTATAAGTAACTTCATAAAGAGAAGGTATATATACACCTCTTATTTTAGATGCTTTCCTTAGGAATTCCTTTTTCTTTCCCTTGCCCTTATATTTTTTATATAAATCTAATATCTTACTATTTAATTCTTCCCCTTCTCCTAAAACAAACATATCTGCTATATTATAAAGTGGTTCAGGGTTGTAGGCACAAGGTCCTCCGCACATTACTATTGGTTCCTCTTCTCCTCTTTCTGAAGCTTTTATAGTAACTCCTGCTAAATCTAACATATTTAATATATTAGTATAACTCATTTCATATTGAAGGGTAAATCCTATAAAATCAAAATCCTTTATAGGATCTTTACTTTCCAAACCATATAGTGAAATGTTTTCTTCTCTCATTATTTTTTCCATATCTGGCCAAGGTGCAAAAACCCTTTCACAGAAAGTATCTTTTCTTTCATTTAATATGTAATAAAGTATTTTCATACCTAAATGAGACATTCCAACTTCATAAACATCTGGAAAACAAAATGCATATCTTATGTCTATATCCTTTAAATCTTTATTATAAGAATTTAATTCTCCTCCTATATATCTGGCAGGTTTTTCTACTCTGAATAGTACATCATCCGATATTCTGCTCATCAAACTTCCTCCTCATGGTTTATCACATTATTACATTTTAACACATAAGCATGAATAAAAACAATTACAAAAGAATCCATTGTATTATCCATGCTTATAAAAACCTTCTTATTTATTTTTTACTTTTTATATTAATAAATTCACCTATTTTTATATTACCATAGTTTTTTAAAGCTTCTAATATTTCATTTTCATATAAGGTATCTAATATTTTCATATTTTCGTCTAGCACTGTAAATATATAATATTTATTCTTATCTATAAGTGAAAGTGTTTGTAATAAAGTATTATTACAATAAACAGACACATTTTGATTTTCAATGTATCCTCTCTTTATAAATTTAAATCGTTTTTTAACTATATGTCTCATAATAATATAAGCTACCCTTTCCTTTTCCTTTAAAGAAAACCCTGTTATAAATAAGGATATTATACCTAAATTAAAATTATTATAGCCTTTCATAAATAAAAAAATATATAATACCATAAAAAAAACACTTATGCCAATACTAATATTTATAGTTATTTCATTTGCTCTTCTATAAAAGGTTTTAAAACATAATAAATCTCTTAGTATTCTTCCACCGTCTAGAGGAAGAGCTGGCATAAGATTAAACACACCTATTATCAAATTACTTTTGTATAATAAATACAAACTATTATTATTATACACTCTATGAGCTATACAAAAAATTATTGCAAAAAAAATATTAGCTATTGGAGCAGATAATGATATTAATAAATCTTCTTTAAAGTTAGCATTTTCTAGTTTATCTAATTTTAAGGATAATCCCAAAGGATAAATTTCTATATTAAATCCTGTAAATCCTAAATATCTAGCTGTTATATAATGAATTAGTTCATGAACAAAAACAACACCAATAGATAATAAAAAACTTCCTTTGTAACCTAAATAAAATAAAAATATCACATAGGGAACAAAATATTTATTTATTTTTACCATATTTGCCTCTTAAAAATTGCTTACATCTACTACAGTATTCACTATACATTACTTTTATTCTTTTATATTAGTAAAATAATCTTGAGGGTTTTTGTTCTCTCCCATATAAATTATTTCAAAATGAAGATGAGCTCCTGTACTTTTCCCAGTACTACCACTTTCACCTATAGTTTTTCCTTTTTTAACCTCTTCCCCCTTTTTTACTTTTATTTTATTTAAATGCCCATACTTAGTTTCTATGCCTTGTCCATGATCTAAGAGTATATATTTACCTAGCTCCTTATCTTCTCCGCACTCCTTTACTGTTCCACTAAAACTTGCTAATACTTCTGTATTTTCTTTAGCATCTATATCTATCCCTTTATGAAAAGCCTTCTTTTTATTTACAGGATCTTCTCTTTCCCCATACTTAGAAGTTAATTTACCACTTACAGGTAATACAAAGTCATCACTTATTAACCCTTCTACAGTCTTTTCCCCTGTAACCTTTGATTTAAAAGTATCTATATATTTTAAAATTTTATCTTCTACCAAATTTGCATCTAAGTTTTTAGCCTTATTAATTACTTTTTTATAATCATAATTTTTATAATCATAATTTTCATTAACTATTTTTTTAGAGTAATTATACACCATCTGAGTTTTAGGATTGGAAAAAGCTTTTAAACCTAGCACAAATATCAATAATAAAAATACTCCTATCAAATCTCTTATAATACGCTTTTGAAAAAATTTCATATTAGAACTTTCTTTTCTATTATTCCATTGTCCATACATATAATTATTGTTCTTTAAATTAGTAGTTTTTCTATTTTTTAATGAATTATAATATTCTTCGTATTGAGAATTGTACAATCTAACCACTCCTATAATACTTTTATATTCTTATTTATATTGAATTCTTTATCTATTTATTACTTTAAAAATTCTCTACAAATAACAAAATCATATATTATTAAAAATCCTAAGTTTTTGAAACAGAATTTTTAACAATATATGACTTTTAATTCTTAAGAAGGTTAAATCTTATATCATTTATATACCTTTAAAAATTTATTTTCTTTCTTCTCATATTTATATTTAACACTAAGGCTAAGGCTAAGAAATTATTCAATGACGAACTTCCTCCATAGCTCATAAACGGAAGAGTTATACCTGTTATAGGTGCTAGCCCTATAGTCATTCCGATATTTTGAAGGATTGAGAACATAAATGAAGCCGTTACGCCAATAGTAACCATTGATCCGAATATATCTTTAGAATTCTTTGCAGTTTTTATAAATTTATATATTAATATACCGTAAAGTACCAATAAAACTGTAGCTCCTATAAATCCCCATTCTTCTCCTACCACAGAAAAAATAAAATCTGTATGAGCTTCTGGAATATATCCACCTGATATCTGTGTTCCTTTTAAAAATCCCTTTCCTAAGAAGCCCCCAGACCCTATGCCTATTTTCGATTGCACAAGTTGAAGACCCGTGTTTAATTCATCTGCTTCAGGATGTAAAAACGAAGTAAGCCTATTTTTCCAATATTGTTGCATTAAAGGAGAGTTCCAAATAATAGCTACTAACCCAGTTAGTCCAGCAAGCCCTCCTAATATTACTTTTCCGTCTAATCCTGCTACAAAAAACATACCTAACACAGTAAAAAAGAACACCATAATCATACCCATATCCGGCTGAACTACAAGCAATATCATAGGTATTACAACATAAAAAGCTAAGGTTAAAAAGTTTCTTAAATTATTTATTTCCCCTTCCATATCATCTAACTTTTTAGCTAATATTATAATTAAAGCTATCTTAGCAAATTCTGAAGGTTGTATAGATATAGGTCCTATTTCCATCCAAGAACTTGCTCCATTAACTGTTTTTTTAAGTACTGTATCATTTAAAATAAGTAAAAATATAGTAAACCAATAAAATATTTCAGCATAATTTTCAATAATAATATAGTCAAATATTAGAACTACATAAATTATAATAAGACCTACAACTAACCAAATTAATTGTTTTTTTAAAAAATATATATCATATTGCGTATGAGTAGCACTATATATATTTAAAGCACTAAAAATCATTATTGATACAGAAATTATAATCATGCTATAATCTAACTCTTTTAAGAGTTTTCTATTTATAAAAAATTTATCAAACATTTTATCCCCCCTTAATTACAAATATGATTATACCACATCATATACAAAAAGCTATGTACAAATTTATACATAGCTAAAAAAATTTCTTAATTTTTTATTTATTTTTTCTTTATTCTCTTTATTGGAATACTAGCTATTAACGCTGGAGACATACCTTCTATTTCTTCTACACTACTCATTTTTATATCCACATCTTCATCATCTATCTCTATGTATTTAGATATTACCTTTAACATATCTTCTCTTATGGATTCTAAAACTTCTGGAGATATAGAGTTTCTATCTTGTATCAATATAAGTTTAAGTCTTTCCTTAGCTACATCCTTTGATGATTGTTTTGAAAAAAACTTAAATAAATCCATTATCCTATCACTCCTACTTTAATCCAAATAATTTTTTAAAGGATTTAAAAAAACCCTGTTCTTTGCTTCTTAAATCCATTATAGGTACTTCTTCTCCAGTAATCCTTTTGGCAATATTTCTAAAAGCCTGTCCTGCTAAAGCTCCATTATCCAAAACTATAGGTTCGCCTTTATTTGTAGCTATAGTTATACCTCTATCGTCCGGCACTACCCCTATAAGCTTTATAGCTAAACTATCAATTATATCTTCAATATCTAACATATCTCCGCTTTGTGTCATTTCATAATTTAATCTATTTACTATGAGCTGATGGTTATCTATCCCCTTAGCATCTAATTTTCCTATAACTCTATCTGCATCTCTTACAGATGTTACTTCTGGATTTACAACTACTAAAGCTCTATTTGCTCCAGCTATAGAACTTTCAAATCCTCTTTCTATACCTGCTGGGCAATCCAAAATTACATAATCAAATTCCTGTTTTAAATCATTGACTATCTTTAGCATGTCATCTACATTAACATCTTCTTTATCTCTTGTTTGTGCTGTTGGCAATAAATATAGACTACTTAACCTTTTATCCTTTATCAATGCTTGCTTTAACTTACATCTTTCTTCTATTACATCTAATAAAGTAAATACTATTCTATTTTCAAGACCCATTAAAACATCAAGGTTTCTTAATCCTGTATCTCCATCTATAACGACTACTTTTTTATCCATTGCAGCTAGAGCCGTAGATATATTAGCTGATGTGGTTGTTTTTCCTACTCCACCTTTACCAGAGGTAACAACTATTACTTCTCCCATTTTTTGTCCTCCTTAATTTATATAAATTTGTCCGGTAGATATGGTTCTACCACTATTATGTTTGATTTAATCTTTGCAACTTCTGGATATTGAGGTTTTACATTATCTTCTGGTGATCTAGTCATAACATTTGCTATTTGAAGTATGGAAGGTTGTAGATAAAATGCTGCCACTATGGCCTTATGATTTCCTGTGAATCCAGCATGCACATGGCCCCTTAAGGCTCCTAAAACTATCACATTACCAGCTGCATATATCTCTGCACCAGAATTAACATCCCCAATTATAACTAAATTTCCATTATATCGTACTACTTGTCCTCCTCTTACAGTTCTTCTTATAAATTTTGTTCTTCCTTCATATATGCCACTAAAGGGTTTATTGGATCGATCTTCCTTATCCTCAAATATACAGTCTTTTATCATAAATTCTTCAAAAAGAACATCTTTGAGTCTTCTTAAATTCTTTTCGTTTATAAGTTTTAATTCTGTAGATATTTTTAAGGTAGATCCCTTATAAAATTGTTTTCCATGAGACAACTTTTCTATTAACGAATTAATCATATCATTAAAATCTCTAAATTTATTCATATTAATTATTACAACAAGACCTTCTTTGTTACCTTTTATCACTATATTGTCTTCCAAAATAAAAACCTCCAAAGTAGCTATAAAAAACACTATCTTAATTTATATTTCCACATTTTTTTATTAATTCCTTCTGTTTATTATACTTTTATTTATTTAATATTTACCATTCTAAAATATCCACACTATCTATTATATAAAATAATTTATAGTGTGGATATAGTTTATGTTTATTTATCTGTTATTTGTATCTTTATTTTCTATTTCCTTTGCATCATTTCCGGTAGCATCTGAATTTTTAGTATTTTCCTTTTGTCCAGCATCTGATGCTTTAGCTGTATCTGGCTTATCTTTATTAAGTTCTTTCTTAAAATAAGCTTCATACATGGACTTTGCTACAGGTGCTGTAAAACCTCCATGTCCACCATCAAATACAATAACCGCTACGGCGATTTTTGGATTATCTACTGGGGCAAATCCTATATAAACACCATAAGAGGTTCTTCCATAAGCATCTTGGCTATTGCTGAAGGTAGCTGATCCTGTTTTACCTGCTGTTCTAATAGGGAAATCTTTAAATACTGCTGCCGCAGTACCATCTGCCCCTGCATTAACCCTTGCCATTCCTTCCCTTACAGCTGCTAAATTTTCTTTACTTACATTAGTCTTTTCAACTATCTCTGGTTTAACTTTTTCTACTACATTACCATCCGCATCTTTTATTTCTTTTACTAAATGCAGCTTATATCTATCTCCTCCATTAGCTAGGGTACCTACAAAGTTAACTAATTGCAATGGAGTAAAGTTACTTATACCTTGGCCTATAGATGCATTATACATATTAGCACCTACACCTAATTGGAAGTTAGCGTCTGATATTGTTACATAGTATATAACATCTACAATCCTTTTTATTTGATCTTTATTTACATTTTTACCTTTATAAATAGGATCCTCATTAACTAATTCTGTAAGCATTTTTATATAGTTATTAGAATCAAACTTTTTAGTTCCTTGTCTTATAGAATCCTGTATAGAATTTTTAATTTGTTTTTTTAAGTCTTTAACCTTGTCTGAATCCTTTTCGTTATCATACAAATTTATAGGTGTAAATTGATTTCCTCTTGCATCTTTCCCTGCTTTTAAAGTAGACATAGTTTGCCACAAATATTGAGTTGCGTAAACATTAGATAGAGTATAAGTATTAAATACTTGACCAAATCTTTCAGGAATTTCTATTCCTGTAGAAGCTTTTTCATCTGAATTTGGCGGAACACCTAAACCAAATTTCCAAGCATATTTTGCAAGTATATCATCACCAAAACTTTCTCTTAATAATTTACCTACTGTCATAAAATAAGGGTTACTAGAAACCTCTAATCCTCTATATAAATCAACGGAGCCATAGCCACCTACTGCGAATTTCTTTACAAACTTCTTTCCATCATCAAAGACACCTGTATCACTTATGGAATATCCAGGAGTTATAACTCCTGATTCTAATCCCGCAATAGCTGTCATAGCTTTGAATGTAGATCCTGGGGGTACTACTGACATAGTAGCATAATTATAAAAAGGTTTCGGATATATATCATATAAATCTTGCCTAATAGTTTTATTATTTTTTATACTCTTATCTAAAGGAAATAGTTTTTCTAAAACCTCGTCTAAAGTATTTCCCGGATAATAACTCATTAAGCCTTTATTAAGTATATACTGTTTTCCAAACTCAGTTAAATCCGGATTAAAATATTGTTTATATAGCTCTGGGGTCAATCCTCCTGGAGTCGCAAATAAGTTAGGATCAAAACCTGGTCTACTTGCCAAAGCTAAAATTTCTCCTGTATTTACGTCTATTGCTACAGCAGCCCCTCTTGTAGCATTAGATGTATTAACATCTCCTCTTATAGGACTGTTTTGAAGATCTTTCATTACAGAATCCAGTGATTCTTCTGCAGCCTTCTGTATATTCGTATCTATGGTAAGTTGTATATTTTGGCCTGGATAAGGTTCTCTTCTTCCTAATTCTTCTATAACCCTTCCTGTTTTGTTAAGTTTAACAATTCTTCCACCTTTAGATCCCTTAAGTCTTTCTTCAAAAACTCCCTCTATTCCATCTATACCTATATAATCAGAGCTTGGATCATATCCCTTTTCTTTATATTTCGCATTATCGCCACTTATTTTAGATATATAACCTAGCACTGATGATCCTACTTCTTTATATGGATAAACTCTTATAGGTTGAGTACTTACATCTATACCTGGTAAATCATTTAATTTTTGAAGAAATATAAAAGCTGTTTCTTTTTTTATATTACTTGCTACATCAACAGATTTATATCCTGAAAAACTCTGCATTTTTGCTGCATCTTTTACTATCATAAATCTTCTTTGCTCTTCTAGAGAATATTTCTTCGTATCTATTTTATATTGTTCTAATAAATATTTGAAAGTTTCTTCTGGAGTTATCTTTAATAACTCCTCATTTATTTTATCCTTATCTTCCTTTGTTAATTCTTCTTTTTCTTTTTTATTTTTACCTGAAAATAATTTTTTTATAACTACATCATCTAATCCTCTATCTTTTTTGAATCTTAGTTCTGCTATTCTTTTTGCCTCAGTTGTACTAGCTTTAAACTCAAATCTATAGGGATTAATTTTAAGTTCAAAATCATCTGTTTGTTTTTCTTTATATTGATCTAATATACTAAACACTTTTTCCATAGTAGAAAAAAAGCTTTCTTTATTTTCTGTTGTTTCATTATATATAAGCATGTAATTTTGCTTATTAGTAGCTAATACCGCTCCATTTCTATCTGTGATATTTCCTCTTGGAGCAGGATCTGGAATTTCTCTTATGGATCTATTATTTGCTTTTTCTTTGTACTCCTGTGAATTCATAAGTTGCAAATAAACAAGTCTAGATATAATTGCGGTAATTATAAATGCCATTACCAACATAAGACCACCAAATCTAGTAAATTTTTTATCTTTGTTTATCTTCATTGACTAAATCACCATTCCTTTAGAATTCCCACTTTTTATCCATATATTTTTTTCTACATAAATTATATACTAATTTATAAACTATAATTGTTATTACCCCATTATACATACTATTAAAAGCTATTACACTATAACTCATATTAATCTTTAAAAAATAAGCTATAGCCCATATGAAAATCCCTTTAAATATGCTTAATACAAACGAAGATATTACTGGTATTAATATTTTACTTTTTATTATATTTGTACCTATTTCAGCTGCTATTAAACAAACAAACATATTTATTAAAGAATTTATTCCAAATACATTGGCAAAGTATAAATCTTGAAGCATCCCTGCGAAAATGCCAATCCAAATAGCCTCCCATTTATCCTTTATTATAGAGTAACTTACTATAAAAACAAATAAAAGGCTAGGATATACTCCCTTTATTGCTATAAAAGGCATCAAAGAATTATCCAATATGCTAAGTAATATTAAAATAGCTCCTAATATTAATTTTTTTTTCATATGCATCACCTTAATATTTTACTTCTTCTTTATTTTTAGGTATTACTATAAATACTTCTTCTATTTTTCTTAAGTCTACATAAGGTTTAATTATAGCATTTTTCATTACTTTACCCTTATCTACTTCTACACTTGTAACTTCTCCTATTCTTATACCTTTAGGATACATACGTCCAAGACCAGAAGTTAAAATAATATCCTTTTCTTTTATCTTAGAATCCATTGGTAAAAAATATAATTTAGCTAAAATATTATTTTGGCTATCTTTAATTCCCTTTACAACACCACTATTTTCTTTAGTACTATCAACCATAGCACTAACAGCTAAATTTTCATTAGATAAGGATTGAACTTTAGCCCAACTTCCTCCTGTAGCTATTACTTGTCCTACTAAACCTTCGTTTGTTATTGCAATCATACCTTTAGCTACTCCATCATTCGACCCTTTATTTATGGTAAACTCATCTAAATAGTTACCGCCACTTTTACCAATTATATCCGCACCAACATAGTTATATTCTGAACGCTGATTTCTAAAATTAAGCATTTTTCTTAATCTTTCATTTTCATCCTTTAAAGACTTATACTCCACTAACTGACTTGCAAGCTTACTATTTTCAGATTTTAATTCTACATTTTCTTTTTTTACATCTGGTATGTTAAGAACAAAACCAATAGAATTTCTAACTTTTTTGTTTATTTTATAAAAAACTCCTTGAACCGGATTAACTACCGAACCTATACCACTTTCAACAAAAGATATCTTGCTTCTCTCCGCACTTTGTGTAATTAATATTAAAAAGGTAACTGACAGTACAATTATAGTTACTGTCAGTTTATTTTTAAAGAATTTCATAGTCTATTATTTTTTGCTATCTAATATTTTATCTATAGTATCTAATGCTTTACCAGCACCGACAGCTACACAATCAAGTGGAGATTCAGCAATGTGAACAGGCATATGAGTTTCTTCGTTTATAAGTTGGTCTAATCCTCTAAGTAAAGCACCGCCTCCTGCTAACATTATTCCTTTGTCCATTATATCAGATGCAAGTTCCGGTGGAGTTTTTTCTAATGTAGTTTTTATAGCTTCTATTATTGAAATAACTGGTTCACTTAAAGCTTCTCTAACTTCTTTTTCAGAAATAGTTATAACTTTTGGTAAGCCTGTAATCAAATCTCTACCTCTTATTTCCATTGTTTTATCTTCATCAGTTTCATAAGCCGAACCTAATTCTACTTTTATATTTTCAGCTGTTCTTTCACCAATCATCAAGCTATATTCTTTCTTTATGTAGTTTATTATAGACTGATCTAATTCGTCTCCAGCCACTCTTAAAGATTTGCTTGTTACTATACCACCTAATGATATAATAGCAACTTCTGTAGTTCCCCCACCTATGTCTACTATCATACTTCCTGTAGGTTCATTAACTGGAAGTCCTGCTCCAATAGCTGCTGCCATTGGCTCTTCCATAAGAACTACTTCTCTTGCTCCAGCTGACTTTGTTGCTTCATCAATAGCTCTTTTTTCTACCTCTGTAACTCCTGATGGGAAACAGACTACTATTCTTGGATTAGTGAATCCTCCCTTTGGACTTACTTTTTCTATAAATTTTTTAAGCATTATTTGAGTAACGTCAAAATCTGCTATTACTCCATCTTTTAATGGTCTAATAGCCACTATATTTCCTGGTGTTCTACCTATCATTTGTTTTGCTTCATCACCTACTGCAAGAACCTTATTTACATCTTTATTTATAGCTACAACAGAGGGTTCGCTTAAAACAACCCCTTTTCCCTTAATATATACTAGTGTATTTGCTGTACCTAAATCTATTCCCATATCTTTAGTTATACCAAACAATCTCATAAAAGTTTTACTCCTCTCTATTCCTTCGTTATATTGTACCTTTTTCTTTCATACTTACATACTTATTTTCACCAATTATTATATGATCTAATAAATCTATTCCTATTAATTTACCACATTCTTTTAATCTTAAAGTTATATTTATATCTTCTTTACTAGGGGTTGGATCCCCTGATGGATGATTATGACATATAATTATGGATGCACCATTTTTCTTTATAGCCTCACAGAATATTTCTCTTGGATGTACTATAGATGAATTAAGAGTTCCTATAAAAACATCTCTTATGTATGTAACTATATTCTTAGTATTTAAAATTAATATTTTTAATTTTTCTTGTTTTAAATACTTCATATCTTCCATAACTAATTTAGATACATCTAAAGGTGTATTTATCTTATATTCATTGCCAGATTTATAAGTTTTAAACCTTTTAGAAAGCTCTGATAATGCTAATATTTGAACTGCCTTTGTTACACCTATGCCTTTAATTTTAGTTAACTCTTCTATAGATTGATTAAAAAGCTGATCTAAGCCACCAGTTTCTTTAATCAAACTATTTGCAAGCATCATTATATTTTGATTCTTAGTACCAGTCCTTAAAATAACAGCTAAAAGTTCTGAATTTGAAAGAGTTTCTGGTCCATATCTTATAAGTCTTTCCTGTGGTCTTTCATTTTTAGGTAAATCCTTTATTTTAAAGTTATTGTCCATTTATACAACTCCTCTTAAAGATTTACCCCCATCTCCATTAACATAGAATTTAATTTATTTAAAGGTAACCCTACAACATTATAATAGCATCCATTTATGTTTTCAACAAAAACTCCTGCTTTTCCTTGAATGCCATATGCACCTGCTTTATCCATAGGATCTCCTGTATTTATATATTTTTCTATTTGACTTGAAGTTAGTTTTGAAAATTTAACTTTAGTACAAACAAAATCCTTTATTATTTTATTAGATTTAACATCTAATATGGCTAATCCAGAATAAACTTCATGCTCATTTCCACTTAAAGCCTGTAGCATTTCAAATGCATCTTTTTTATCTTTAGGTTTACCTAATATTCTATTGTTAAAAGCTACTATTGTATCGCATCCTATTATTAGATTATTATCTTGATCCATTATTTTTTTACTAACAGACCTAGCCTTTCCTTCTGCTAAATTCATTACATAAGACGGTATGTTATTTTTAAAAGGTATGCTACTTTCATCAAAATCACTTACTATAATCTGAAAATTCCCCAATATTCTTTTTAAAAGCTCTTGTCGTCTTTGAGATGCAGAAGCTAATATAATATTTTCCACTGATATCACTTCCTATTATTTCCTGTATAATATTATTGCCAATACTATACCCATTATAGTCATAATATTAATATCAAAATTTAAACCTATAGCTAAATTTAAGACTTTTAGGTCTAAATTCAGTGGTGAAGCAGTTCCTACTTTATATGCGGTTTTTAAAAAGGATAACTTAGTAAAGCTAGAACCTAATATTTCACCAGCAATGCTACCTAAAATAGCCCCTAATAGTATAAAAACTCCTAATAAACTTTTATTTTTATCTGGACTTTTCATAACAACCCCACCTTAAAATTATATCTAGTATAGTTTATCATTTAATAAAAACTTAAACAAGTCTCTAAAGAATTTTTTAAGCAAAAAATAAGCATCTGAAAAACAGATGCTATTTATTATTTATTTCTTTTAAAATGTTATAAATAAAAATATAACTTTTACTGGACTGATCTTTTGTCAAATCCTTTGGTAATTTATTTATATGTTCTTTTAAATTATTTAAAGTTTTTATATTAGAACTATCCTTTTCAACTTTATCTAATGAAGATACCCATTTTTTTATTTCTTCTGTCTTTACTGATTTAACATCCTTTTCTGATAATTTATTTACTATTTTAATATAAGCAGTAATAATTTCTGATATCTCTGCATCACATAAATCTTTTTTATTTATTACAAATGTCATTTTAGAATTATCTATTTTATTATCTGTTAATTTTTTCATCAGTTTTATACCTTCATCTTCTTCATATATCCCCAGAAAAACTCTAGTTTTACCATTATCTTCTATAGTAAATATATTACCATAAGGTTTTAAACTATTTAAAACTCCAGAAACATTCTCTTTTTTTGCATATATTCCTCTTTGTATAATTATGTAGTTTGAACTATTGCTTTTGTTATCTTTACTTCTAACTATATTAGTATTGTCTTTTGTAATAGTATTGCCCTTTTTTATATTACTAGGGGATACAAGATTAAATATCACAGTCCCTAATATAAAAGCTAAAACTAAAACTAATGTTATTATTAAAAAAAATGTAAAATTAGACTTATTTCTCTTTCTAATATCATATCGTGTGTATCTCATTTTCTCATCCCTCCCATAATTGTTAAATTGCTTTTTATAAATATATATTCTATATTTTCATAAATATAACTAATAAGAAAATTTCAAATAAAATATTATAGGTAAATAATTTATTTAAATAAATAAAAAAGCTGTGAGTTTACAATATTATAATACTCTAAACTCACAGCTTTTTAATTTAAAAACAAAACCTATATTTTATTAAATTCTATCCCAAATTATTTTCATATGTAATATTTAATTCTGTTTACATGCCTTAGCTTTTTTAATACTATTTCATTATTATTTATATTATCATATTTATTTTTTTCATATATTCGTGATATAGAAAAACCATTTTTCTTAAATATATTTATTAAATTCAAATTGTTATTATTAACAACTACATAAAAATCATCTATGCCATATTGTTTAAAAAAATATATTTCTAAATTATGAATTATATTATACCATTCTCTATCTTCTAATTTATATCGATTTTTCAAAAAATATAGGATCCAAATTTCATTTGGATTTTTAAATTCTGCTCTCCCCTTTATCAATCCAACTAAATAAGATCTATACATTATTTTAATAAAAAATTCACATTCACTTAAATAATATTCTATAAATGTGTCCTCTAATTCTTCTACCTTTGTTAAGGGATGGTAATCTACATTTACTTCATTTTCGTTAGATTTCATCATATAAAAAATATCTTCTATATTTTCTTTTTCTATATTAACTATTTCTATATCTTTATATTTTAATTTTATATCTAACATAATATCCCTCCCTTACTTTAATAAAGTTATTCTACAATTTACTAAAAAATCCTTTATATATTAAATGTAACATTTCATTTAATATATTTAACATATAAAGGCCCATCAGATAAATGGCCCTTTATATATTAAATCATACCTCATATACCCTTTTTCTACATATAAATGTATAAATATAAATTATTTTTTCTTTTTATATAAATTTATATTCTAAATTATCATTCTTATAATTTTAGGAAACTATTTATTAATACATCTTATTAATTTTTCCAATTTTTTCACATTTAACATAGTTATATAAGAAATTTAAATTAGAAAATTTATAAATTTAAAAATAAATATAAAATTTCATCAAATACTTAATTTTATTTTTTTATTCTATGTTATAATATATACGTATTATGTTGGTTTGGGGGTACAAATAATGAATATCTATCAAGTAAATACTTTTACTAACAAAGTTTTTTTAGGAAATTCTATTGGAGTATGTTTATTAAACGAGCCCGTAGAAAAGGATTACATGGAAAATGTAGCACTAGAACTTAACCTATCAGAAACCATTTTTTTATGTAAGGAAACTGATGGATATAAAACAAATATCTTTTCACCTAAAGGTGAATTGTGCTTATGTGTAAAATCTATTTTAGCTGCTTCTCATATTTTATGGCAAGAAGGTCTTATAGACGAAAAAGAACACATTAAATTTTATTGTAGGGAAGATGTTTTAGAAACAAAATTAAATACTGACTTTATAGAAATAAAAATTCCTTTAACTCTTGAAAAAAAATTATGTTTATTACATAACTTTTCTAAAGCTTTAAAAATAGAAGAAGATTTAACTATAGATTATTTAGAAAGCCTAAAAGAACAAAAAACTTATATAAAAGGAAACAGCAAATTTAAAATTAAATTAGAAGGTGAAAACATAATTTTATCTGGTTCCGCTATAACAGTTATTGTAGGGGACCTTATAATTTAATTATATTCACCCTGTAGTAAATAAAAAACTTCATCTACTAAAAAGATGAAGTTTTTTATTATTCCATAGCTATCAAATCTACTTTTATTACATTTTTAGTATTTTTTATTTCTTCAACTAATTCTTTTAGTCCTATACTCATTTGTGATATATCAAAGGTAATGCTTACATTTGCAGTGTTGTTTATAGGTATATCTTGATTTATGGTAAGTATATTCCCCTGATACTCTGCTATTCTATCCAATATTTTAGAAAGAGTTCCTCTTTCATGTCCTAGTAATAATCCTATAGTTGCCTTTTGACTTTTCACACCTTCAGATACAGAAAATACAAAGTCTTTATATTTATAATAAGTACTTCTACTAATTCCTACTGTTTTTACACCTTCTGTTATATCTTTTACTTTTCCATTAGCTAAAAGCTCTTTTACCTTCACAACCTTTTCAAAAATATCCGGAAGTATGCTATTATCTATAATTAAAAATTTATTAGGCATAAAAACTCCTCCCACAATCTTTTCTTAATAAATTAACTTTTATATGATTTATATAATTATATCATATATATTTTTTTTAATAAATAAAGTTCTAGATAAGATATTTCCATAACCTTATAGTATATATTTCTATATAATATAAAAAAAGAGAAGTATAAATACTTCTCTTTATCTCTTATTGTAGTATCCAAAATACCGTAGCTCCAATTTTGACACCTATCTTCCGATAGGTGGGTGTTCTCACAGATGTTTCTATCTCCCTAATGCCAATTATAGGTCTCATAATAAGGTTCATATCCATATCTAAATATTGAACTCCCGTACTTGTGATGTAGGTTCAAAATATAGAGCCTAGCGTATATCTCAGAATTTGTAATCTTTATTAATTTATTTTCTATATTTATTATAAACACTAATCTATAATTTTTCAATAGTTTTTTTATATTATTTAAACATAATATAAAATGTTTTTTATATTGTAAATTTATTACAAAATATAGGTATCTTTATTAGCTTTAAATAATAATTCTTCAAAGTTAATAAATTTTAAGCACATGGTGCAGGTGATGGGACTTGAACCCATACGTCCTTGAACACACGCCCCTCAAACGTGCCTGTCTGCCTATTCCAGCACACCTGCTAAATTTTGGTACATAAATTTTAATGTAACAAATAATTTATAGTTATATTATAATATTTTTATATTATTGTCAATGAACTTATTAAATTATTATTACTTAGCTTTTATATAAAAATCTATATATATTATATATAGCCCTTACCTTTTTTACATATTTGTCTGTTTCCTTAAAAGGTATATAATGAAGACTTTCACCGTCTTTTGAATGCTCTGAGTCCTTTAACCACTTCTGAACATTTCCTCTACCTCCATTATATGCAGCTAATACAAGATCCATATTACCATCGAATTCTTCTTTTAAATTATTTAAATACCAACATCCCATTTTTATATTAGTTTCTGGATCTTTTAAATCATTAATATCAAAATCTTTCATTCCCATTTTTTCCGCTACCCATTTTCCTGTCTCTGGAGTTATTTGCATAAGTCCCTGTGCATTTTTTTTAGAGGTAGCATCTTTTTTAAAATTACTTTCAGTTTTTATAACTGCTGCTACAAAGTAAGGATCTAATTTATGTTCATTAGCATACATATCTATATAATCTCTATATTTCATAGGGAAAATATATTTTGCTATAGTTGTTATATTTATTAATAAAATAATTGTTAATATTAAAATCAAAAGTCTTCTTAAAAACTTCACTTTTTTTTGCCCTAATATTAGAGCACTCCCCCTTTCTGCTTTGCTTTAATCATTACTTCCATAAAAATCTTATCTAGTTCTCCCTTTGTATTTTCTATATCTTTAGAATTATCTATTATATAATCTACAAACTTCTTCTTTTCTTCCATAGACATTTGAGCATTTATTCTGTTTATAACTTCCCCTGTAGTTAATCTATCTCTTTTTACAACCCTATTTATTTGTGTATTTTTATCCACCCAAACTAATATATTTATATCCATATATTTATATAACCCCTGTTCTATTAGTGTAGGAGCATCTAAAACACAAATTTGTTCTTTATTTTCTTCTAGTTCTTTTACTCTTCTAAAAGTTTCTTTTATTATATAAGGCATTATTATATTTTCATATTCTATTCTTTTATTTTTATTTCTGAATATATAACTACCAAATTCTCTTCTTTTTAAATCACCATTATCATCTAAAAATTCTTTACCGAAAACTTCTTTTACCTCTATTAAGATTTCTGGATATAATCTTAATACCTCTCGGCTTATTTTATCTTCATCTATTACTGGTACATTTTTTTCTCTTATCATTTCTGATATAGTACTTTTACCAGAACCTATACCTCCTGTAAGGCCAACTTTAAAAATACCTTGTAAACAATACATAAAACAACCCCTTACTTTGCTTCATACCAATTATTACCTATATTTATATCCACATCTAACCCAACCTTTAATTCTAAAACCTGCTCCATTTCTCTTTTTACTAAGGCTTTGATTTTTTCTAGTTCATCTTTATAAACATTTAATATTAATTCATCATGTACTTGCAATATTATACTACTTTTAAAATTATCTTCTTTTAATTTTCTATGAACATTTACCATAGCTAATTTTATTATATCTGCCGCACTTCCTTGTATTGGACTGTTCATAGCTAATCTTTCCCCTGCAGCTTTAACTATTTTATTTGAAGATTTAACCTCTTTTATATATCTTCTTCTATTTAATATTGTAGTTACATACCCCTTTTGGATAGCCTCTTCTACTATATTTTCTAAATAAATTTTTACATTAGGATATCTCTCCAAATAAGCATCTATATACTGCTTTGCCTCTTTTCTAGTTATATTTAAATCTTGAGATAGACTAAAATCTCCTATACCATAAACTATACCAAAATTAACAGCTTTAGCATTACTCCTCATAAGAGGGGTTACTTCATCTATTGGAACTTTAAACACTTCTGATGCAGTTTTAGTATGAATATCATCATGTTCATTAAAAGCACTTATCATATTTTTATCATTAGATATATGTGCCAATACTCTTAATTCTATTTGTGAATAATCCGCTGAAAGTATTACAGAATCCTCTGTATTTGGAATAAACACCTTTCTTATTTCTCTTCCCATTTCATATTTTATAGGTATATTTTGAAGATTAGGCTCTGTACTAGATAATCTTCCTGTAGCTGTAACAGTCTGATTAAAGTTTGAATGTATTTTCCCATCTTCATCTATAGCAGCTTTTAATCCTTCTATATAAGTAGAATATATTTTTGTTAACTGTCTATAATAAGTTATCTTATCTATTATTGGATGCTTATCTCTTAATTTATCCAGTACTTCTGCATTAGTAGAATATCCTGTCTTAGTTTTCTTTATAACGGGTAAATCTAATTTTTCAAAGAGTATTTTTCCTAACTGTTTAGGAGAATTTATATTAAATTCTTCCTCAGACATTGAATATATTTCTGACTTAGTGCTTTCTATTTCTCCTTTAAATTTTTTCTCTAGCTGTAAAAGTATATTTTTATCAACTTTAAAACCTTCTGTTTCCATAGCTGATAATGTTTCTGTAAGAGGTTGTTCTATCTTATATAACAATTCTTCTATATCTTGATCTTTTATTTTTTCTTCCAATACTTTGTATAATTTAGGCATTATATTAACTTCTTTTATTTTTAAATCTTCATCTTCTCTATTTATATTTTTAAATAAATATTCTGAAGCTAAACTAGATATTTCATATTCTTTCCTAACTGGATCTATTAGATATGCAGCTAAATTTATATCAAAATTTATACCATTAAACTCCATTCCTAGTTTTCTAAGCACAGTCCTTGGATTCTTGGAATCATAGGTAATTTTTTTAATTTCTTTACTTTCAAATATTTCTTTACACACTTCTATAAATTCTTCTTTAGTATTCTTTAGCAAAGTTTCAAAGTCTATTCTATAAACTTCATCTTTAAAACTAACATATAATATTTTTATTCTAGATTTAGAAAATAAAACTATATCCTCTAATTCAAAATATAGATATAATTTATTTTCTTTATATTCTATTATATTATCTTTTAAACCTTTAAATTCTTCTATAGAAACTATATTTTTATAAGAAATTTCCTCTTCTACAGTTTCTTCCTCATTACTTTTACCTACTTTATTCATTAAAGATTTAAATTCTAATCTTTGAAACAGTTCTCTAACTTTGTTTATATTATATTCTTCCTTTGATTTTATCTCTTCTAAACTTATTTCAATAGGAACGTTACACATAATAGTAGCTAATTTCTTACTAAATATAGCCTGTTCTCTATATTCATGTAAATTTTCTTTTAATTTCTTTCCTCTTATGTTTTCTATATTTTCAAGTACTGTTTCTATACTTTTATATTCCTTTATAAGCTTGAAGGCAGTTTTTTCACCTATTCCAGGTACTCCAGGTATATTGTCAGAGCTATCTCCCATAAGACCTTTTACATCTATAAATTCTTTAGGAGTAACTCCAAACTCCTCTATCATTCTATTTTTATCATAAATTTCTTTTTCTGTAATCCCCTTTTTAGTTATAACTACTTTTACATTATCCGTAGCCAATTGTAGAGCATCTTTATCTCCTGTAACTATGTAAACTTCTATTCCTTTTTTCTCTGCGAACACAGACAAAGTTCCTATTAAATCATCTGCTTCAAATCCATCAATTTCAAATATACTTATAGCCAATGCGGATAAAAGTTCCTTTACTATAGGAAACTGCTGAGCAAGTTCCTCTGGCATTTTTTTTCTACCTGCTTTATAATCCTTATATTCTTCATGTCTAAAGGTAGGTGCCTTTCTATCAAAAGCTGCTACTATATAATCTGGTTTTATCTCTTCTTTCATTTTTAAAAGCATATTTACAAAACCATATATAGCATTAGTATGAATTCCCTCTTCAGTCATAAGATCAGGAAGTGCATAAAAAGCTCTATTTAATAAACTATTACTGTCTAATATTAATAATCTTTCTTTATTCATAAATGAACCTCCAAATTTTACATTTCTCTTATATATTTTTTTAGCGTGTTGAAATCATCACAAGGATATGTGCTTAAAATCTCTTTTAATATTTCAAAGGCACATACATTTTCCAAAACTATAGAAGCTGGAACAACACCACAAACATCAGATCTTTCATATCTATTTTCTACATTGATTTTTTCTTTTAAATTAATAGTTTTTATAGGTTTTTTTATAGATGGTATTGGTTTCATATAAGCCTTTATTATTATGTCCTCACCATTAGATACTCCAGCTTCAATTCCTCCAGCATTATTGCTTTTTCTTTTTATATTATTTTCATCATAATATATTTCATCATTAAATGTACTACCTCTTTTATTTAAATCTAAACCTTCCCCAAACTCTATTGCCTTTATTCCCTGCACAGACATAATAGAATAACTTAATAGGGCATCGAGTTTTCTATCCCATTGAGTATAACTTCCTATACCTACTGGCATACCTTTTACGGATATATATATACTTCCACCTATAGTGTCTCCTTCTTTTTTACAGTTATCTATTTCATCCATCATATTTTTTTCTGCTTTTTTATTGTAACATCTTAGAAGACTATCTTCTATTTCTCTATATACATCATTATCATATATATCTACGTTTTCATCAAATATTTCTCCTATACTTTGGATTTTACTTCTTATATCTATACCTAATAATTTCAATATATATTTACACATAGCACCTACGGCTGTTCTAATAGCTGTTTCTCTAGCTGAGGTTCTCTCTATTACATTTCTTATATCTCCTGTATTATATTTAATGTGTCCAACTAAATCTCCATGCCCTGGTCTAGGAACAAAAATTTTATCTTTATCTTCTGCTTTTTTATTTATAAGTTCTTTCCAATTTTCATAGTCTTTATTATAAATAATTAAAGTTATAGGATTTCCTGTGGTCTTATTCTCTCTAACGCCAGACCATATTTCCACTTTATCCTTTTCTATTGCCATTCTTATCCCTCTACCATAGCCAGTTTGTCTTCTTTTTAGTTCATTATTTATAAAATCTATATCTATATCAATATTTGATGGTATACCTTCTATTATAGCCGTTAATGCCTTTCCATGAGATTCTCCTGCATCTAAAAATCTAAGCATATTATCACTTCCCCTATATTTTAAACTATAACTATTATACACTAAATTAATAACGTATTTTACTAATACTTAAAAGATTATTTGAAACAATGTTATTTTTAACATTTAGTATAGAAATTTAATATAAGATACTAATTTAGTTAGTATCTTATATATTTAGAATATATGTACCCACCATGTGGAGGATAATATACATGCATCCATTCCCCTTCCTTGCGATATAATTGTACTTTGGCTCCATTGGGAAGAGTTCCTAGTATTCTACTTGATGTAGACTTCCCATCTCTAACATTTACACCACTTGGAGTATATATATTACCTGTTTTCCCATCTAAATTTATCCACCCTGTACTTGTATTTTCTTCAACTGGCTTAGATGACACATTTAATGATGTGCCTAACACTCCATTTACTATTGCTTTAGCAATTCCATTCATTCCATATTTATTAAGTATAGCCATATCTCCTGCACTGTCTATAAAGCATACCTCTACATAAATTGTTTTAGCTTTAGTTCTTTTGGTTAATGCTAAAGGCTGATCTTTAATCCCCCTATTTCTAAAGCCTAGTTTATTTAATTCTTTTAATACTCTATCCGCTTCTATTAAATACTTACCATTATAAGTATATACTTCTGATCCATATCCACCTATCGTAGTATTAAAATGTATACAAATATTAAAATCTGCATTTACTGAATTACATAAAGCTACTTGCTTATTTAAACTTTCTTGTAATGTAGATGCATAATCAACTCTACATATACTAGTACTATGGCCTCTACCTCTTAGTTCTTTATCTATTTCATTTACCAATTGTCTTGTTAAGACTTCTTCTTTTAATCCATTTATTCCTCTAGTTCCTACATCTCCACCACTTAATGTATGTCCTGGATTTAAGTTAAATAACATATTAAAATTACCCCCTGTGTTTTTATTGTATTTTATAACTAAATAATAATAATAATTTCTATAATCATTTGTATAACTGAATTGAAAATAAAAAATTTTCATGAAAATTTATAGCTAATATTTTTCATAATAATAATAAAAAGAGCAGGCTTTACTCCTGCTCTTTACTTTCCTTAACTGCTTGTCTAGCTGAACTTTGACCAAAATAAAATCCTATTATTAAAGTAAATACAGAAAGAAATTCTGTACTTGATAAGCTCCCCTTAATACTTAAATAACAAAATACTATAGTAGTTACCAATGCTATAATCTTTTTTATTTGTAAAAACTCCAATGTACTTCACTTCACTTTCTATTTGAAAATCCCATACTGAACTGCATAAAAAAAGAAGCTTACTAAGGCTCCTACTGATAATCCTATATACCATTTTAAAACAGATACAAGTTGCTTTAATTGATCACAAAGATTCTCAATTTTAGTATCTATCTTTGATTGATTTTGTTCTATCTTATCAATTCTTTTTCCATGATTATTAAGTCTAATATCATGTACATCAATTTTTTCTTCTAATCTTTTATGTTTTTCTTCACAAACTTTTAACTCCACATTATACCTCCATTAAATAAAATGCATCTTTTGTATATACTTTTACTCTACATCCTATCTTATATTACAAAAATTATAGAAATATAATTACTATATTCATTTAATTTTTCCAATAAAAAAAGACCCATTATGGTCATCTAACTATTATAATATTTATTTTTCTTTCAACATTCTAATATCAAACTCATCATCGCATAAATCTAATATTCTATAATCATTACAATTGTATTTAATAGATTTATTGTTTTCATCTATGTCAACTAATTCTATATTATCTCTAACTTCATTTATATCTAACTCAAAATCAGTTTTCCATATTCCATTTTCATTTTTGCTCATAGGAAATTCTTTGTTATTCAGACTTTGAGTAATTGTATTTATATCATCTAAACCATATTTATGATACCAATTTTGTAATTGAGTATTGTCTATAGGTTGTCCAATGTTATAAAAATTAGATTTTATTAAATAATAATCATTGTTTTGTTTGATTAAAAATTTATTATTTAATTTATTTTTTCTAATATAATAATATCCATCGGTGTGAGCCCCATCTTTAGGATATTGGTTTTCATCACCTATAACTTTTTCTAACAATATATTAGGAATGATTTTTGATGCAACAGCATATTCTTCAAAATTACAACAAGGGTACCCCCACTTATGTGGATCCCCTTTATATCTAATTACTATTTTACATATAAAAACAATATCTTTTAACTCTTTATAATTTGACGTAATATCGCTACGGTTAAATCTATCTGAATAAACAACATCGGAAACACTTAAATTCTTTGCATTATAACCTCCAATTGAATTTAGTAATCTAAACCCGTTTTCTTCTTCAAACTTATATTTTAGAAATATTTCCCACCTGTCATAGCTGGCTAGATGTTCTGTTAAGCCAATATAAGTTTCAGTTGGTTTATCATATCTTAAAGAATATTTATAGAACAAATACTTCACTTCTTTTTCCTCCAATCCTCACAATAAATTCTATCCTGTCCTTTATATATTTTGTTTCGATGTTAGCCTCACAATGTTCTATACCAATCCTATAATTTTTTAAATAATATATTACATATCTCATTATTATTCCTTCATAAAAACTTCAAATTTACCATCATTAATATTCTTTATTTCATCAGGAATATTACACTTAGTAAATCCATATTTAATATACTTCTCATTATTTTCTTCGACCAATTGAATATCGTCTTCAACATTCTTCATATCTAATTCAGAATCTGTCTCCCAGATATCATTTTTATCTTTATACATATGAACCTTTTTACCATCAAATTCTCTAGTAATTAAGGATAAGTCCTGAAAACCATATTTATCAAGTAGATTATTTAAATCATTTTTAGTATTTATTTTACCTAAATCAATATATTCATTATCTATTGTATAATAATTATCATTTTGTTTTATTAAGAATTTCTTAGTGGTTGTATCTTTAGGGTTATTATCTTCGGTATTAGAATCTCTTGAGTCATTACCTTCTGAATCTTCGTTATCAGAGTTGAGAACTTCAAGAACTGGTCGCCAACCCACGCCATTACCAATATAAAAGCCATCATAATCGTCATTGAAATATCGGGCAGATTTGAAACCTCTAACAACACGGTATTTAGAATTTTTCTTATATATTTCTTTACACCAGTTATAACTTCCCCACCAATTCCATAATTTATTATGTTCTCCATCTAATGATTTATAGGTATCGTCTATACAATCTAAATCATTAGAATTAGGTTTAGGTATACCTTTTATACTATCTTCATTACATATGAATCTATCCCATTCATTATTAGTAGGAGTACCGCCTGCAGAATAACGTCTATTATCATCTCTACAATCATTACCACCACTAAGTAATCTACAAAGATATTTTTGTCCATCAATGGTTATCTTCGTACCATCTACATATCCACCACTATTTAATTCATCACAATTAATAGAATTTAAAACAATCCTATCACAAATTAATAATGTTTTATCCCCATCTTTAATTTTTACCCATTTTAATTTTTTATTATCATGTGAAGAAGTATCACCTATGGTCCAATCACTTATATTACCTGAAAATTTAGGTGTGTCTCCTTCACCTCTTTTCGATAAAGCATTTGGATAAGTACCTGATTGCCAAGGTCTAGTTGGTAAAGGTAATTCTTCTCCTCTATGATAAAATGTACCTAATTTAACTGTTCCTAAAAATTCTGCCATTTGAATCACTCCTTTAATCTTTATAAAAAAAACACCCATTACTGAGTGTTTTTTCTTCAAATTTAATTTTTTATTAACTCTTTCTTTCAGTCCTAATATTTTTTATAAATCTTTATATGCACAAACATTGTATTCAGTTAAGATTTCTTCATCCATAAAAATATTTTAAAAACTATTTTAATATTTTCCATTATTTTATTTATAATTGTCTTGGTAGGCGTGGTACTTTCAATATTCCCTTTACTATAGTTCCATTATTTAGCTTAATATTTATTAAATAATCACCTGATATCATAGGTGTTCCCTTTAAACACTTCTTATCAAATATCATTCCTTGTGGTAATCCTTTTATATCCTCTATTATATTTTTATCAAATCCGAGATGGTATTCTATATAAGAATATTTCTGTGCCACTATTCTGAAATCTTTAATTTTGCCTTCAGCATTTGTTTTTTCTTCATTACACTTTAAAATATTTCCTGAATAAGGAACATAATATTTAATCATAATATCACTACTTTTAATTACTATATTATTATCTTTAGCAACTATTTTATTATTAATGTTTTTAATCATGATATTATTATTTTTAATAACTACTTCCTCATTAACATTCTTATGAACATAAGTCGATACTTCTACATACTTTATATTTAATTTTTTAAAAAATGACATGCCTTTATCATTATTATTAACATAGCATGTTGCTTTATTTAAAAAATTTTTTATACTATATAAATTTTTATTATATATATATACTGATCTTTCTCTTTTTCTATCTTCATTATCTAACAAAAAAGGGGCAGGCATTTGAACTGTACTCTTTACTATTCTAGTGCTATTGCTTTGTATTATTTTATTATACAAATTTTTATTATATATATATACTACTCTTTTTCTTTTATTATCATCGTTCGTTAACATCAAAAGCTCAGGCATATGAACTATATTCTTTACTACTCTAGTGTTATCGATTTGTATTATCTTTATATTATCTTTTTCAGAGTTACGATTTGTATTGTTTAAAAACATATAAATTTCATCCTATTTTTAAGGTGCCATTTCTGCATCTATTGTTATAGCGCCATCACCTTTTATAGTAATCGGAATACGTTTTTTGCCTGTTTCCAATGTGGTATCAATTATTATATTATCGCTATTATTTGAGAATACTGCTTCTCCTTTTATAGTAAGTTTTAACTTTGATGCTATATTTTCATTTAAATAGTTCTTAGATTCTATAGATATATATGTTTCTATATCTTTTCCTTCATAATTATAGTTTTCAAATTCGTATTCAATATTAACATGTATTGGTACAAATGGAGAATACATTTCTACCTCACCTAATTTATTAACTATCCAAATATTCTCCGCTAAATCTGCGCCTATATATTGAGGTCTATTATTTAAAACATTTGTTATAACAAACTTATCTTTTTCAAAATTCAAGAAATAACATTTTTCATCAGAAGCTCCTACTAAAAATGTATTATTCCTAACTCCTATGAAGCCTCTAAAATAATCCTTTATGTTAAGAAAACTTTTATAGGTAATATCTTTTGTTGTTTTATCAATTTCAAAAGTATAAATTCCATAATACGATATATTATTCGAAGTAGAACTAACCTTTTCATAAATTGCGATATTTAAATATGATTTATTATCCATAGTAGTAATAAATGGTTCATAATGTGTATTCATACCATCTACATTAATAATAGGCTGTGTTATAAGCTGTTCCCCATCTCCCATTTTATAAGTTTTTATTGTACAAATATCTTTAATATCATTCTTTGTCATATCAAAATAATATCTAACTATTTGCATTTTATGAGATTTAGAATCTTGAAATACTGAAAACATATAAAAATCCAAATTAGAATTTGATAACAAATTAGAATAACTAACACTATAATATTTTTGATCATTCATTACTGGCAAAGGTAAGCTTTCTACTTTATTTGTTATTTTATTATACCTTTTTATATAATGAGATCCTTTATCATTAGTTTGTCCATAATATATATATTCTTCAGTCTCTTTTATTGGAGTTAGCCAAGAATTTGATGTAATGGTATCTATTGTGACAATAGCCAATGTTTCCTTGTCCATTTTATATAAAAAATCATTGTAATTACTGGTTGAGTAAGTACCACTACTTAACACATATATATAGTTTTTATCTTGTCCAACATAAGAATTTATTATATGGTGATTGCCACCTGATAAAGCACCAAAATTAAGATACTTTAAAATATCAACTTTACCATTATATTCTCTTATTTTTAGAATTGTTTTTGTACCATTATTATAATGTGTAGTAAATATATAACTTATAGTTGGATCGTATCTATCATTTATTATACTATTTCTCATTGTTTTATAATGATTAAAATAACTATTATTGAGCAAAAGATTTTTATCCATCCCTAAACATAACCTACACCCATATGCTGGAAATGTCTGCAATGCTTTGGGAGTCATTGTCTTTTTATCATAATATATACCATTTATTATATAACCTAATGGTGTTTCAACTACCCTTTGTACTTCTCCACTTATATAATCTGAATTAAGAATTTTTGCCATAATTTTTTCTCCTCTCTAATATCTAAAAAATTTTAAGAAACTATCATATAAAGATTTGCATCAAATTGTCCTTTTACAAAAACTTTTATATTAGGACTTATTCCTAATAGATATTTTTGACTATCTTCAGGTGATATAAATACATCTAAAATTACAATATCATTATCCGTTATCACTAAATGAAGCTGATTCTCTTTTTTCATATCTATATCTTTATTTACACTCTTTATATTATTTTTTATAATAAACTCGCTGCTTGAAGTAGCATAATATTTATTGATAGTAAAAATATCCTTAATATTAGCCAATAAGTTTAAATCTTTAAAGGTTTCTTTTGTCCAATGCTCTTCATAGGTATTCCATTCACTATTTGTTCCATAATTAATTTTTACATCTCCTGAAAAATATAAATCTACTTTTAACAAACTATTTGACACATAAGTAGCTTTAAATTCATTACAATTGCATTGAATCCAACTACCATTTTTATCATATTGCAAAGTTAGTTTGTCTATTTCTTCAATATTTTGTATATTATCCATAGAAAATAAATAAGCAAATCTAATTTTATTAGCAGTAATTAGTTCATTCCAAAACAGTGAATTTATAGAATTAAATACTTCTATAGGTATCCCTTTTTCTTTAATGGATTCTATTTCTAGTTCAATATTTTCCCATGATTGATTTTTAAAAGTTTTCCATGTTGTACCATCATCAACACTACAAACAATCCTAAAGTTATTTCCTAAAGCTTCAATTTTAAAACAATCAATGTTTCTAACATTACTTAAATTTAGATTATTTATAGGTATTAATAATCTATCATATGGAACTGCTATTGTTTTTAAGTTTTGTACTACTCCATCTTCATATACTTTAAATTTATCAACTTTTTTATAATCTGATTTTTTAAATCTAACTGAATATTCTACATCTTCATCAAATTCATTGATTAAATTAAATGTAGAATCATACTCTGTCTTTAAATGTGCTTTATCATCAAATAAAATTTGGTTATCTTTTTGAAATTGCGTAACTTCTGTATTCTTGAAATCATTTTTTATTTCTACAATATCATCTTTATTTTCTGTACTATATCTTAGTACATCAACTGGTAAAACTCTAAAATTTAAAGTCTTTATAGGAATCTCTATACTTTCTGGATTATCTGATGTTCCATTTACACCTGTTCTACATATTTGTTTTATACTTAGTCCTGTAGCTTCTCTTAATGTTTCCAAATTTATAGTTGTAAATTTGCCTGTATCTTTTGAATAAGCCACAACTTGATTGTCTTGTTTATTTATAACATCTACATCTTGAAGCTCCTCAAATTTAATAACTCTTCTATCCATTATTTCTTTTTGTATTTTCTCGCTTGACCATCCAGTTTTATTAGAAATTATTGCATCATCTAAGGCTATGTTTTTTCCCAAAGTTACATTAAAAAATTCACTCATATAGTCACCTCCTGTTCAATAATAAAATCCTCATTTATTTGTATAAATTATATCTTTATATTTTTGCCAGCATATTTATTTAAAACTCTTTCTCTCGGTATTCTTTTAAAAGGAACTATATGAAAATCTTTAGTATTTATTCCTTTTCTTAATCTTGTTATAGTACCTTTTTGGGGTATCATATAATTAATAATAGATCCTTTTCTCTTTCTTAATATAACTCCATTTTTGGAAATTATATAATCATTAATGTGACCGTTATTGGAGGTAGTATCTCTTTCAGCCGATACTATTATTAAATTAGGTTGTATGCAACCATCATATACTTCCATTAACTTCTACCTCCTTAAATCTTTATAGCAATACAAGAAACACCTTGTAATGAATTAAAATAGTTTATCCCTCTGCCTTCTCCTAGATCCTCATAATCCTTATTTTGATTAATTAGATATTGACCAATATTAAATATTTTATACTGATCATTATCTATCTTTACTATGTCCCCATTTACTATATTAGTGTTTGGCAAACCATATATTCCATCAAGAATACCCAAAAATCCAGTATTAGGCACATTATTATTTAAATTATCTGCCATTAAATAAATTGGATTTAATAAATATAATCCCATAGGATTAGGATTAAACAGATTAAGTGAACAGAAAGTTTTAGCAAATTTATTATACTGACTTCCATTGCCTGTAGAACCAGGTGCTTTATGCCAATATACCCTCGGAGTATTACTAGGACAATCTCCTAAATTAGAAGCAGCAATGATTTGATTAGTATATTCCTCTCCCTCTAAATTAGTATTTATATCTGGATATCCTACATATATGAAATTAGGATATGTTACCATTGAAACAGTATGAAGCTCAATTATTATTAATATTCTATAATCAAGTATGTCTACATAATAATTGTATAGTGTATCTGGATTATGGTTTGCTATATTACTAGGAGTAAATAGAATTCTATTTTTCATTCCTAATTTTGTAAAAGTTCCATTTTCTCCTGTAGTATTACTAGGAATATAATTATCGCTTAACCATATATATAAATGATTTCCTGATATTTTAGGATTGCTTAAATCTGGACTTTTCAACCTCATAAATATATTTTCTTTTTTATAACCTATTTGAGGACTTTTAAAAATCCATCCATCATTGCCACCAACTACATAGTCATTTATTTTATTGCTTGAAATTTCAGTCCAATTTGAACCTGGAGATAAAATTGCTTTATATATTTTTGTCATTAAATCTTTTTTTGCACAAGTTCCTTTTACTAACATTAAAAGTCATCCTTTCTTTATAAAATTCAATTTAGTCATTTGAATTAATCTCTAGACCTAAAATTTTTATATTTAAAATTACTGAAGAATTTTGATTTGAATTTACCATTTGTGTATGAAGTTTGTTCTCTTTATTTTCTTTTTCATCCTTATCTTTATAAGGAACAAATACACTGTCTGTATAATAAGAAACTCTATTTGTGTCATATAATAAAAATCCATTTGTAGACTTATCAAAAATCTTAAATTCAAAATTGCTACCATCAGCTACATCTAAATAAAGTGTAGTTATTATAAAAGAATTTTCTCCTAGATCATAATCTTTATCTATAGTCCCACCAGCATCTATATTTACTACATCATTTATCTCCATATACTTCAAACCTGAACCATCACCTCTTTGTGAACTATTTGTATAGTTTAAAATTTGCTCCATGATTTGTTCACTACTCCAAGTTGTAATCCTTGAGATTTTACTATCATCAATAACTACATCTTTAGCTAAAGTAACATTAAAAAATTCACTCATATAGTCACCCCTATTCATTGATAACTAAGTGAAAATCCCTAACTGCAAAATTATGATTTTCTGCATTTTTAGTTATTTTTACATATATCTCTTTACTTTCACCCTGTTTTATACTATCTATAATTAAAGAATCTGTATAATTTACACCATGAAAAGACAACTGAATTAAATCATTACTCGGTGTCTCTGTACCTATTTTAATATTTCTATAATCCTTATCACCTATATTTTTAATTGTTATTAATTCTTCTAAATCTTGAAGCATAGCCGGATTAATATTAGTTACAACATTTCCATGATATATAATCTCAAAATTATATGGACTGAATACCCACATATCCCCATACTGTAAATTAAGAGTATCGCTAGTATATATTACTTTTCCATCCATATCTTTAAATGTAAAATATCCCATCATGTTACCATCTATAAAAACCTTACATTCCATATCTGAATTAAATAATCTAGTCTTAATTAATTTGTTATCTAAATCATATAATTCGCATAAAGTATTTTCTGGGAAATTCTGAATAGTTACATAGGGGTTAGAGTAAACCTTATAATTATTTAATATAAAATCTTCATCACTATACTTCATGAGACCTTGCTTTGTAAGTGGCTCTATAAATTCCATTCCACCTATATTTGTATAACTTTTACCATCATTACTTGAATAAGCTTGTATATAATTATCTTTCTTAAGTATTTTCCAATATCTATTTTGTTCACTTAATTTTAAATCCTTAATACCAAAAATATAGTCGCTATTACCTAAATAAAGCATAGAATAATCCATATCTTTCATATCACTAAAATTTTCTTTTTCAACTTCAAGAACAAATTCTTTATAATCAAATTTTCTTTCCATTTTATTATTACTTATTAATTTTAATTTACCTGTTTTAATGTCCCTAGTTACATTACATTCTCCTGCGAAATCAGAAAAAGAAGAAGCCAAGAAAAAATTCTCGGCTTCTAATAATCCATTTTTAACTTGTATAAGTTTCACAATATCAACTCCTATACAGATGGTGTAATAACATTATCTATTGGTACTATTTCAGATACCATAACTCTATTTATATTCATATACTCTCCACCACAATCTAACAAAAATCTAGCTTTATCTTTTGCAGCTTCAAAGGAGTTAGTTATTAATTCAATTCTCCATCCATAATCACTTCGTCTTTGTACCATCCACATTTTTTGTCTAGGATTATTAAAACTCCCTTGATTACTACTTGCTACTGCTTGATATCCATCATAATATCCAAATTCATTTCTCCCATAAGCCATATTTATTTACCCCCTAATATATTTTTCTTTTCAAAATTTTGTGTTTCTATCATATAGTGCCTATTTCCCTTTAGTTTATCTAAAGTCTTTATGACATCTCCATTAAATGCTACACGATTAAACTGTCTTTCTATATCCATATATTTTAAATTTCTCCATAATGGTACTACATCAAAATGGTGATATTTCATGTAGTCTATTAAATTAGCAAATAACATACCTGCATATTTAATTCCCATCATCTTATCTTGTGTATGATCTTTGTCCGCCATAAACCATATTTTTTCAGCTTCCCATCTCATCCATCTATATGTTCTTAAATAGTGTTCTCTGCTTCCACTTTTGTTCATTGCTTCTATTGTAGTCTCCATATTAAGCCAATCTAATAATAATTCCATAATAAATTCTATAGCTTCTTGTCCACTTACATTAGCTAATTGACTAGAACTATGCTGGACTATCATTCCTACTATATTTATCATATCTATCATTATTTCTATAGATAATTGCATTTCTTCTTTACCATAATTTAAATCAGTTCCTTGGGAATCCATATATGGTGCATAAGATATAGGATGTTTATTCTGTTCTATTAAATTTCCATAAGGCTTAATCCTACTGTTCACTAATAATGGTTTATTAGAATAATTATAATCTTTTATAGGTAATATTTTCTCATCTCTAGGGTCAGTTGCTTCTAATACCCACCATCTCTTAATTATCTTTAAATCTCTGAAATTAAAAAACCGTTTAAAAATATTTATTTTTGATTTTTTAATTAAATTCATATGAATTCTTTTTGAAATTTTAATTTTATCCTTATTTAAACCTAATGATTCACCCTTATAGATATTTTCAAATTTATTATTTTCAATAAGAAATAGACCAGTTCTAACAATATTGGTTGTAATATTTTTTTCTAAAACTACTATGCTGTGCTTCCCTATCTTATGAAAATTATTTTTATTTAATCCTAAAATATTATTAGTTTTATATATTGTATTTAGAGTATTAATATAGAACAACTTTCTATAAATATATCTCATAATATCTGTAGGATAAATTCTTAATACATTTATGCAATTATGCTTATTAAGTTTAAAATTATTTGTTTTGTATGACAATTTAGTATAATTATTTAAATATATTTGCTTTCCTATCTTTCTATATAAGTAAATATTTGTTGATATATCTACTCTTTTTTCATGTCTTCTACTAACATTAATAATATTCTCTTTAATACCTATCTTTCTAATGACATCAATATTTATATTTATATTATTTCTAATAATGTGAAGACTTCTTATTTTTAATTTATCTACTATAATAATTTTTCCTTTACTTATTTCTGTAGCTTTATTATATATTTGCAAATTAACACTATGGTTTATATCAATACCTTTAAAAAAGTTTCTAGTTAATGATCTAATATTATAGCCTATATTAATATCCTTATATTTTTTATGATCCTCTAAATTTAAAATATTGTTAGAATTATTTAATTCGATAATATTAATTATTCCAACTTGTTTTAGCTGCTCTCTAGTAAATCCTAAATCCTTATAAATGTCTAAATGAACAATTTTATTTCTTGTAAATTCATTAATTTTTATTTTTTCCAAATTATAATTTTTGTTTTTTATAAATTTAAAATCATTTTTACTTAAATTTTTAGGTAAGCCTTTAATTATCTTTCTATTTTTAACACTTAAATCTTTAGCTAATCCTTTAGTTATCTTTCTATCTTTAACACTTAAATTATAATTATATATTTTATATATAGAATTATTTTCTTTATAAAATAATTTGTTATAAAGCTTTTCTATTCTAGTATCACCTTTATATAACAAATTGGAGATACTACCTTTTTCTATTTCTATATTTTTTTTATAATATAACTTAGTTATATTATTATTTTTAGCAATACCTTCTCTAGTATCATATATAAAGATTCCACTAGAAAGAGTATTATCCCCTACATACTTAAAACTACATAGGGGAATTTTATGTAGGGGCATTTATACCACCTCTATTCTGATTTATACCATCTGATTGCGATACAATACAATGGATTAGGACTATTGTTCATTAAACTATATGGTGCTGTAATTTTAAACTTTTTATAATTTTCTTCTTCCTCTGTACCTTTTTTATAAACTAGCGTATCCTTATCCCATATTCCATTACTATCCCCAGCTAATACATTAATCAGCTTTCCTCTTTCACCATCAACAGGATGAAACAAAATAATTTCATCAAATTTATGTTTTTTATGATTCCACCTGCTACCTTCCGTATTACATTTATCTACAAAAGTTGTTGTTGTACTAAATTCAGGATAATGAGGCTGCATCGGCATACCTATTTTATTACCTATCATACATACATCTGTAATTCCTGTAGCAGTTCTTTCACCAAACTTTTTTGTAAAAAATGGTGGTATATCTGAAGATGTAACTACTCCAAAGTTATATTTATCATCTGTGGATGCTGAATCTTCCATTGGTCTAATAGCCCCAATATAAGCATAACTTGTTAAATTATTATTATAAGGGTAGTTATCTGCACTTTTATCCCCTTCTAGTATTATATTCACTGAATCTTTTGTGATATTTATATAATATTCTATAGGTAGCCACTCACCTATTTCTGGTGCAAGTTTCTTATACCATGCAAATCTTGATGGTACAGAACAACTCTCTTCTACTAAATCTTTAATATCTATTTCTTTTTGTTCTCCATCTACCTCTACAATTTTTTTAGTGTCATGCATCTCTTTACCTATAGTTATATACATATGGTTTCTATTGTCCATTCTACCCTTTAACATTGCTAATTTTTCTTTTTCGCTTTGTGTCAGTTCCATACTATTTCTATAACTTGCCAAAGAATTTTGTTCACTTTGAGATAATCCCAATCCAGCATATTGTTTATAAAGTATATTTATTATAGAATCAGTATAAAGTTTTGTATTGGTTTTGAGTTTACTCCAATCTATCAATTCTTGAGCAGTTAAATTGTGTGCATTCCTATAAGTGTCTAATTCATTTTGTTCAGCAGTAGAAAGACTTTCACCATTATAATATTTTCTAAGCAAAAATAGCTCTCTATCATTTGTTATATTTTTTCTCATTCGTAATTGTTGCAAATTATTTTGTTCATCTATATTTAATGAATCTAAATTTTTCTTTATTAAATTTTTCTCAAAGCTTGTTAAAGGCATAGCCTCAACATATCTATTAAGAAGTATTATTTCCTGTTCAGTAAATGGTTTACTGTACCTTTCTTTATCCAATAGTTTTTGTTCCTCACTTGTTGGAGTTAATGCTGCTGTCCTTTCAAATCTAATATAAAATTCTTTTCCATAAGATGTAGTAGCTTTTATCAAACTAAAATTTCTAACTTTATCTATTGAACTAGGGCAAACTAAATCCCATTTATAAATTCCAGCATTTTGTGTTATTTCTTTTGTTAAGTTTTTAATTATATCTTTTACACTTGTGTTCCCATTTACACAATAAAAATTATCTGTAGCCATTTTATCTACCCCCTGTTATCAATTATTTATTTAAATTTGTTATTTTTAAAGTATTTAAGTCTATTGTAAATATATCTTTTAACCCTCTATTTGTATCTAAATTCACATTAAATTTTTTAAGCAATTTATTACCATAAGGTCTATATTGATATATTTCCAAAGTTACAGGATCCTTTAGTTTTACTCCATTAAAATTCTTTACACCTATATGAAGCTTTTTATTTTTGTATCCTTTAACACTTATTATTTCAGGATTTTTGTTTGTTTTATGACTTGTATAATCAAAATTAAGATAAAATCCATCATGGTATTTATTACCATACCAAACATGTTTATCTTCTATATATCCATGCAAATCTATATCTGCGTCTGTATTCTCTTCCCAATTCATTACTACTGCTATGTCCCAATCATTTGGAATATCTTCTATGTTTGGCGGTGGTTCTACTGTAATACTAGAATCCTCTCCATCTATATATTCTAGATCTATCATTGTTTGCCTACTATTGCCGCTTAAATTATGCAAAATAAAAGAAATAAGAGTATTAGCACTTACTTTATAAAATGTATTAAAGTATTTATGCTCTCCTATTTCCTTAGTTGTTGCATTATCTATTATTTTCATTTTATTAACTTCTAAGCTATATCTATCATCCTTTTTCCAGCCTGTTTGATTAAAATGCAGTCCTGTAATATATACATCTTTATCAAATCTAAATTGCTCTTTATAATCATTTTGTATTGCTGGGATGTCTAATAATATACCTTTTACCTTTTGAATGCCTTCAATTTTTCTATATATTAAAGAATCAATTTTCTTCTTTAGACCTTCATATTGTACGCTTGGCAATAGATCTTTTAATTGTTGTAATAACTCTTGTATATTATTTGTATTTATTTCTGGATAATTAGTTCTTATATTATCATCTATCAAACTTAATAAATTATTTTTTAAATTATCTGTAAGCTCATCAAAATTAATTATATATTTAGGTAAACTCATAATTTAACTCTCCAATACACAAAAATCTACCCATAAAACTTTACTCGTTCCACTAATATTATTGTAAATAAACTCAACTGTCCCATTTATAGGATAAAATACATTGAAAAATTTATGTTCACCATATTCTTTAGTACGTACACCTTCAAATAATTTATCATTGCCTATTTGCAAATCCCAGCTATCTTCAAATCTCCAGCTTGATTGTGAATATGTTATACCTGTTATTTGTCCATTTCCCTTAAATCCTATTATATGCTTTCCTTCTATTGCAGGAATCTCTAGCATTTTTCCATAAATTTTTTGTGTACCTGATATACCTAAATTTCCACTTAAATTATCTAACTTTACACCTAAGGCATTTAAAGCATTTATTAAATCATTATAATCTACACCTTGTATTTTATCTTTAATTTGTGATAATAAATTTTCCATATCTTTAGTAGAAAAATTTATATTGCCTATGTCAACTTTTACACCATTTTGTAAATAATCTTTAATAAGATCTGAAAGTTCATCAAAGTTAACTACATAGGAAGGTAATCCCATATTATTGCCACCTCCTATACATAATCTATTATTTCTAATTTACCATGACTATCTTTAATTAATTGTATTGTTTTATTTATATTATTAGGATAGGTTGTTTTGATTCTATATACTCTGCCTTCTGCATTTCTAATTAGTTCTTCTTGCCATTGCATATCTGTTCCATTAGCATATATAAATTTATATGCTTTATTATTGCTATCTCTAATTATTCTACATGGATATTCAGGTAATTCACCAGTATACTTTGAATCTTGACTTGTATTTATTTGATTTTTAAAATCCCTTTTTCTTAATTCTTGATCTAGAATATAGACTACTGGCTCTCTAAAATTTTTATATCCCATATGTGCCATGTTAATCACCTACTATTGCTTTAATTTTCCACCGCCTATTTGGGTGCATTGTTCATATACCTTCCTTTTATCTCTCATACCTTGTAATTGCAATGTATCTACATATGTGTCAGCATTTATTTCTGTACTTATTCCAACGATTAAATACCAACCACTACCTCTTTGATTATTTACTAATTTAACTACTTGTCCTAAATCAATGTTAGGTATTCCAGCTACTGGCACTACATTTAAAACAGTACTTTCTCTCCACATATCTAAAAATTTATATCCTGCTACCTTTTGTTTTAATAATGAAGTACTAGCTAATGGATTATCAATTATGTCTACCCATCTTTCGCCATTTAAATAACTAGTCATGGTTTTAGATTCAAAAATAGAATATTTATCATTACAACAAATTTTTAATATATTTCTCATTAAATTAGAATCTCTACTGGCAGTTTCACTAGATAAATTAGTATCAACAGATAAGACATAATCATGATGATTTGATTCATGATTTGATTCACTATAAGCAGGATATTGTTCTTCTAACACTATTGTACCGCTTTTGTTTGCCCTTATTCTAGCATACATAGTTTCTACTAAATTACCAATTATATCATTATACATAGTACCTATTTCGCATTCTAATTTAGGTACAGTATAATTATTTCCTCCACTTCTTTGAAAACTACATTTAGCATCTGATACAACAGTAGAAATTATATCTGTTGCAGTTTTATTATAGAATTTTAATTCCTTATCACATAAATTTAGCATTCTATAATACATATCATGGCAAGTCATTTCTATCGTTTTATCAAGTGTATTATAATCATATTTTTTTATTACACCTGCAAATTGAAGTACATCCTCTATATAAATTTTTACCTGTGCAAAATTATCTATTACGCCTTGCGTTCCCCCTGCAAAAATAGCAGTAGGTAGATTTTCATATTGCGCTGTAATCGTAGCTTCAGCAGTAGGTGTAGTTAAATTTCTATTTATTTTTACTGACACTAAACAATGTTCTAATATTATTTTATTAGCATCACCATCTTCAAAAGCCTGATATCCATTTTTTTTATAAAATTCTACTTTACACTTTGCCATTATCCTTCACCCATCCACTAGCTTCATGATTACATAAAAGCTCTAAATTTATATAATATATATCACCTTCGATAGGAGTATCTATCTCAAACTTATTTTGTAAATATCCTTTGTATTGAATTCCAAATTCATCTACAAATATGAATCTACCTGAATAATTTTTTCTAAAGTTTAAAAACTTAGTTATATTACTTTGTGTTTCATCATCATTTTCTCCTTTTATATTAAAAACAACTGTAAACTCAATAATACAATCACTTTTAACACCTTTTTCAAAATATGTGTATCCTTGTACTGTTCTAATACCCTTACGAAAATAAGCAGGACGAGGTGGCTTATAATTAGTTATTACGCCACCTGTATTTTTTCCATCTTCATAAAGTAGATCTACTTTAAAATCTTTTATTCTATTTAAGTTCATACAAGCCACCTCCTAATCTCTTAATACATCATTCATAAATAATCCTGTCATAACATTTTTCATAGAACTTTCTGTCATTTGTTTAAATTCATTAGCTATCTTAGTAGCCCCTTCTTTATCTGCATTTGGTATAGTTACATACATTTTTATATCTTGTGTAAGTCCCATACTTTTACTCATATTATTAAGTCCATATGGAGATCCATAAGTACCACCATATGCTCCAGTACCACCATACGCTCCACTAAGTGACATATTATTTAATCCATTAAAATTTGCTCTTACATTACCTAAGCCTTTGATCTTATCGGCCATATCTTTAATTTTAGTATCTACAGCACTTTGTTGGTTATCAATACCCTGTATGAGACCTTCTCCAAGTGATTTACCATAATTAGAAAATACACGTGATGGAGAATTTATACCTAAAAAGCTTTTGAATCTATCTGCTATTTTACTTGCTAAGCTTCCTATTGCTGCTCCTACATTTCCAAACATAGATTTTATACCATTTATAAGGCCATCAACTATATTTTTACCTATATTAAAAAGTGTTCCTGCTAGATTACCTAGTCCCTTAAATATATTAATCCAACCTTGTACAATTCCATGTAATATATTTCCAACGCCTCGAAATATCGCTATACATCCATTTATTATGTTTTGTACCATTCCACCTACCCATTGAAGTACTTTAATGAATCCTTGAAATGCATGAATAGCTCCTTGTATAATTGAGTTTATAACTTTACCTATTCCTTTAAATACATTTCCTATGAATTTTCCAAACTGAGTTGCATATTTTTTCAAAGTATCCCAATGCTTGATTACTTCATATACTATAAATCCTATTGCTGCAATAGCAGCTACAATTATAAGTGTATGGGGAGTAATTAAAGTTCGTAGCACACTAAATATTCCAGCAGCTTTTTTTAGTTTGCCGAATACACCTATTACATTATTTATAGTGCTTACAATTTTACCAAGCACGGTAAATGTTTTAGCAACTCCGGCTATTGATACAATCATTACTGCAATAGCATTTTTTACAGGATTGGGTAATTTATTAAATGAATTCATTAATTCTATTGTTTTATTAGCTACCTTTGCAAATATTGGGATTAACTTATTATTCAATATGGGTACTAACTGATTATTAAATATCGGTATTAATTGTTTTACTATAGATGTTTGTAATTGTGCAAAAGAATCTTGTACTTTTTTTATGGAAGCTTGTATATCCTTTTGAATTTTTTCATAATTGCCCTTTGCAATATTAGCAGGGCCTTTTTTTGGGTTCTTACTCTTTGCTTCTTCATCAAGAGTATTTTTTATCCCAGTTTTAAGAAGATTTTGTGCCGCAGCACTAGGCCTTTCCATAGATTTTCCTATGTTACTGAAAGTCTTTGCTTTTTTGGTTAGTGCTTCCTGCAGCTTTTCAATTTTAGTTTTTTCTTCCTCAACTCTATGCACGAATATTTCCAATTCTCTTCCTGCGCCATTAATGCCCCTTGTAAATTCAGTAGTATCTAATGTTAGCTGAGCAACTGCTTCTCCTACCCTCACTGCCATATTTTTTCTCACCTCCCACCTTTGGGAATAAAAAGTTTTCTAGCTTCATTTAAATAATAATTTAAATTTTTATTACTTTAATCTCTTTTTATATTTATTATTTCCTTTTAAATTTATATAATATAGTTTTAATATTTATTTATGGTTAAAAAGCAAAAAGTTAAAAACTAACTTTTGCTATTAGCGTTTAACCATTGAATAACATCTTCATTATTAGTTTTATTTGTTCTATCTCCATCTCTAAACTTAGGCTCTCTAGCATCTTCTTTACTAATCTCATTTAATATATAAACACAGGCCTCATCAAAACAAAAGGCCTCATAATCATTAGTCAACCCTATAACTTCACTGGGCCTTTGTCTATATTGTTTACTTATCGATATTACACTCAGTATTCTCTGGCTCTTCACGAAAGGAGTCTAATTCACTAACACCTTCCTGTGTATAATTAAACAATGCTACTATTTGTTCATCTGTAAGCTCTAATCCTACACTTTTTAAATCTTCTATGGAAGGCTCTACAAGTGCATTTTCAGCCATAATATACATAACATCTGTCATTTGTGCTAAATCAACATTTTCTTTTGAACTCTGTTTACCATAAAATAGTTCCTCTGCTGCACTTAATAATTTGTTAGGTACTACTCCTTTTCTTACCAAATTTAAAAGAGATACTCTTTTAACTCTAGCATTAAAAGGTATCCCTTGGCTAAATTGTGGCAACTGAATCACTTCACCTTGAGCTACTTTTTTTAAATCTTCTATATTAGTTAACTTTAAATCCATTTTATTATCCCCTCACTATCTAATTTTTATTGTTTTAAATTCTGTGGATAATGCTGTGGTTTTACCACTTCCATCTAATTTACTTATCTCCCTAGCTTCAGCAATATAAACTGTATCTATTGCTAAAGAATAAGGTACAAATGTTACTATTTTCTTAGTATCATCTATAGTTACATTTCCATTTACTCTAGAATTATCAGATTTTCTCTTTATAATAAAGTTTTCTAGGTTAACATCGTCTTGATTAATTTTATTTGAAAAACTCCACACTACCCTGTTAGTTATACTTACTCCCACATCTGGATTTTTACTTTCTACTTCTCCACCTTCTACCCCTATATCTTCAATTGGAGTAGATTCTCCTGGCTTTTCTCCATTATTATTTTCTTCTAATTTATTTAAAAATTCTATTTCTACAGGTTTTTCATTTCTAAATGGTATACTTTCAGCCTCATATGAAGACACTAAAAATTTTCCATCTTGAATTTTATATTTAGCTGGCTTACCTTTACAATGCTTATACACGAACTTAACATAGCCTGTGGTTCTAGAATAGTCTTTTTCTTCTGTGAATATTTCCATAGTAAATGGATGTCTTTCTACTGCTATACCTACTTCTGTTCCACAATATTTATTATCTTGTATAGTTCCTCCATCTATCAAAGCCATAGTTTCTATATTAAATAGATTGTCTTTCATTTTTAACTTGTAACCTATAACAATATCATCTGTTTCATTTATTCCATAAATTTTATTTTTAATCCTTAATATATCTCTTTTACCCTTACTGTTTATAGGTTCTATATCTATTTCATTACTTGTTTCTATTGTATGTTTTGTATTTGTTACCTCATCAATAAAATTAACTTTCACAACATTAACTAAAGTTTTTCCACTTATCATTAAATTACCTCCTTAAACTTTTAAATTGTTGATATTCTATGCTTGTAGTGTAAGCTTGTACATCATAATCTATAATGCTTGGTGTCTCATTCCCTGTAAGTCTAAAATCTTTTATTTTTTCTAAAGCTTCTTTTAAATTCTCTACATAAAATTCCATAGTGGAATATTGATCCATAGGGCTATAAGCTATAATATCAAATAGTTTATAACCAGATATATTTCCAACTAGGGCATGGACACCATTTTCCTTTATAACTACATAGCTTTCTGTACATTTGTTTCTCTTTTGTCCAGGAGCATACACATTATATCCTAATTTTTTTAAATATAAATATACCTTTTGCCATAAAGTTTCAGGTATAGCATTATTAATTAGGTCTTGTTGTATGGAATCTCCTGGAACTTTGTAATTAAATTTAGACATTTACATCACTTCCCAAATAAATTACTCATTCCCTTAAGTATTTGTGGGCTTAACTTATCTATAGTTGGTTTTAATATTGCATATTTTTTATCATTACATAATTCTAATGACTGATAGTAATCCTTGTTTCCAGCAATATAAATATTACATTTATCACATTTCCACTCTTTTCCACCTTTAATTGTTTCAATATCCTTACCTGATTCATCCTTCCAAGGTGCATTTTTTTTAGCATCTTCTTCTAGTTTTTTTGCAGCAATATCTGCATACCTACTTATAGCAGTCTTAGATTGAATTTCAAATTCAGATAATCCATCAATAATGCTATCTATATTTACTTCAAATTCTCTCATATAATCACACCCTGTTTAGTATCATATCAAATACTAGGTTTTGAATATTTCCTGTGTCAACTATTTCATACTTAGTTCCATCTAATATGAAATAATCATCTTTTTGTACTTTAGAGCTTATATCATTATAGATAATTAATAATTTGTCATTATACAAATTATTAACTTCTAATCCCTCTATAGAAGTTGTAATTATATTACTATTATTTTTATAATAATATCCTTTTATAGTGCATACATATACTTCATCTAGTTTTTCTTCAAAAGCATTTTTACCTATTCTTAATATTTTTATTTCTTTTAATAAATCTCTTTTTTCTAGCTGTTCATATATATTTTTGCTTATTTTTGCCCTATTTATATTATTCATTAATGTTCATCAACTCTTTCCATAGGGGTCTGATTCTTTAGAATCTTTTGCTCTTCTTTAAAATGTTCTGCTAAGGTTAACCAATAAACCCTATTGCTTTGTAATTTTATACCTGCAACTTCTATGCCATCATCTGCAATTGCCTTAAGAATACACCCTTTATAGCTTGCTTTTTCTACATCATTATTATTGATTTCTAATAGCAATTCTAGCTCCTTATCCTCAAAATAAGGATACTGTTTTTCTTGTAAATTAAATTTCAAAATCTCTAAAGGTGTTCTCACTTTTTCTCACCTTCCTCAATTAAATTTTATTTGTTTAAGGTTACTAATTCTTCTGCAAATATTTTTAACAATAGTTTAATCATTTATTTAGTCAGCCTATTACATAACCTTAAATCATCCTCATTATGATAAATTATTGAATATAGCTCACCTCCTATGCTTACTGTACAACCTTTAAGTTTTCTTCAAATAAATAAGCATTAGATTTTATAAAAGTCTTAATTTATAACTTTACTTATAAGAAGTTATAAGCATTAAAACTTATTTTGCGAATCTAATGCACTATTTAAGGATGATAAAATTTTCAATCCAAATTATTTAGTTTTTTAACTTATTCTTAAAGGCTGTAAATTTTAATTTGCTTTCATACTATTCACTTATTTTTTAAATGAATACTTTGCAGTTGTCTTATACAATAAAACCTCTGCTATTTTTATAATACTATTATATTTCATTTCAATACTTTATTTATCCCAACTTTGTCCCATTTTTGTCCCAAAATATTTTTATCCGATGATTACCCGCTCTAATACTCCCATCTTCTTCAAAGTGGAAGTAAAGAGCGGTTACGTCCCTGGATAACGATTTCCCCTAAAGGATAACGACTTCTAAGGAGTAAAACTCCTAAGAAGTCGTTATCCTTTAGGGAGAGTAAAAACTCCCTCTGAAGCCAAGAACTCTGTTTATACTATAAGGTTATTCAATTGTGCTACACGTTCTACTAATTCATTCTTTTTTCTATAAGCTGTGCTCCTTGCTCTTCCAAACATTTCTATAGCTATCCAATCTACACTTTTATTTTCTCCATACTTAAACTCTATAAATTTTTTATTTTCTTCATTTAGTGATGAAAGGTTATCCTCCATTACGGATATTTCTTCTTCTATTTCTCTTATTTTATATTCTACTTTTCCTTTCTTCTTAATTTTTTCTCCTAATTCTATTTCTAATCTCTCTATTTGCCTTACTAACTCCCTCTCCGCATAGCTTGTTCCATTACTAGAGGTTTGTACTATTTCATCATATGTTCTACTTCTAGACTCTTCTTCTAATGTTACATTATTATTTTTAATTTTATCCATTATAATTTCTATTCTATTAGAAAGATGATTTACCCTATTTTTTAATTTACTCAATTCTTTTTTACTTCTAAAATACCTATATAATCTTTCTTCTGTTCTTGTATATAATTTTTTATCCAACATATCTAGCCTCCTATAATAATTCTTTATTATATTTTCCATAATTATAATGCTACTTTTTGATATCTTTAAAGATCTTTAGAATTGCCTTTTAGTTTAAACTTTATATATTTTCTTACATTTCTTATTATTTTTATTTAACTCATATATCATTATTTCTTTTCCTATACTATCTAGAGATTTTTGCAAGTCTTTTATTCTAAAGTAATGCTTGACCACTTCATCCGTCCATCTATTTTTTTCAACTCTTAAAATTTCTAATTCCTCTTGATATTTGTCTAATAAATTCATACTTTCCTTTAATAATTTCTCATAATCTATGCTTTTCTTTACATACTCTTTTAATAAAATTTTCAGTACTTTATTTTCTTCTCTAAATGACTCTATCTCCTCAAAAACTTTATTTTCTACTTCCTTAACTAATACAGTTGACATCTTATCCCTCCACCATACTTAATTTTCTATTATATTATTCAAGACAATCAATATTCTTAATTTAACAATTCTTTTAATATTTCTGTTTTCTCTTTAGCCTTTTCTTCTCTTATATTTTTACCATCATTTAAAATAGGAGTGCACATTTCTAAAATTCTATAGTATGTCCTTTTTTCATATCTATTTTTAAGCTCCATAAGAGATAAATTTGTTGTAATTATAAGTGGTAATCCATTTCTATATCTACTATCTAAAATATTATAGATTTTAGTTCTAGTCCATTCTGTATCCTGCTCTGTCCCTAAATCATCTATTATCAATAAATCTGCATTATCTAATCCTCTTAATACATCTTCTTCTACTTCTTTGCCCCATTTTTTATATGTGTCTTTAATTCTATTCAATAAGCTATCTGCATTTACACATATAACTGGTAACATTTTTTCTATAAGACAATTTGCTATACATGCAACAGTATAGGTTTTACCATTTCCTGGGGAACCATATAATAACAGTCCTACAGATTCTTTTTTCATGTTTTCAAATTTTTTAGTATATTTATTAGCTATTTTATACATTTTGTCATTACCTTTAGTAAAATCCCAATTTTCAAATTTACTATTTCTAAATTTTTCATCTATTAAACTATTTTTAATAATCCTTTTTAATCTTAATTGCTTTTCTTTATTTATTTCTTCTTTTTCTTTTGCTATTAGAGCCTCCCTTTTACATTTGCACATTACAGGACCTTTTATACCCTATTTAACCCTGGAATATAAGTAATCTTTTCAATAGCTTCTCCACATACAGAACATATTTCAACTTTTTCATTTTGACCAGCAATATTATAATCCAATTCCCTGCTTTTTAAGGTCTTCTCCAAAGCTTCTCCTACTTGTTTCATATACCTCGCCTTCCCTCCATTTCTTACTTATCTCGTTTTTCTTTACATCTTGTGGTAATTTATATCCTTTATTTATCCAGCTTTCCAAAATTGACATTGTATATTTAAAGCCTTTTATTTTGCCCTGTTCCTGTTCTCTTTTTTTTGTAATATTTAATGCATATATTAATAGATCAGTATAATCTTCTTTAGCCATAATTTTTAATACTTGATTTAAATAAGTAGCACTTATTTGCCTATAAAAAGTATTAAAATATACTTCATTGATTTTATCTAAATTTTTTCTTATATCACTCTTTCTATCTTCTTTTATTTCTATATCTATATCTTCTATATCTATATCTCTACCGTTACTTAACGTTTCATGTAACATTACACTTTTTTTATTTTTATTACTTATGAGACTTTCCCCTTTAGCTTCTTCCAATGATTCTTTTTTCTTAGCTCTATGTTTAGCTACCCTTTGCCTTGTTTGTTGTCTAACTTTCTCCATACCTTCTATATTTTGATGTTTGGACCAGTTAGTTATTTTTATTAATTTATCTTCTCGTATCTGTATCATGCCAAAATCTCTAAGTACTTTTAACGCAAGCCTTAAACTATTTAATGGCCTATTAAAAATTGTACTTAGCATTTCTTCTGTATATGGAACATTATCATTTAGAAAAATATATCCATTTGCATTTGTTTTACCTGCTTGAACTAAAAGCCTTATCCAAATATAATGAACAGTATCTCTTTCTGGCATAGCATCTATTAATTTTATTTTTTCATCATCAAACATATTAGTTGTTATCTTTATCCATTTAACTTCTGCCAACATATCACCACTTTCTTTTTTATCCATAGTATACAAAATAAAATATTTCTATAATTAAATTAATCCATAATTTATATATAGTTTTTTATACTTATCCAATAATTATTGGTTTACTATGTCTACCACCACTTCCATAGTTCTTCATCAATTAATTCATTTGGTGTAATTTTTAATGTTTTGCATAGATTACAAATAACCTTTAACCCTGGATTTTCATATTTACCTTCTTCTAATTCTGTAATATAACTTCTAGCTATTTTACTTTTGCAACTCAATTTTGAAATAGATAAGTTTCTTATTGTTCTATATTCTTTTGTTTTTATTACTGCCACTTGAGGACTCCTCCTTAGGATTTATTCCTCTCAATGTTAAACTATGGATTTTCAAGTATTCTTAAAGTTTACTATTTCTTTTGAAAAAAAGTTCGTCTATGGTAGTATCAAAAAAATCTCATATAATTTTGGCCTCATTTAAGGTAAAAGGTTTTTTGCCATTCTCCTTAAAATTATAAGTATTTAGAGCTACTCCTATTAGTCTTGCTATATCCTCTTGTTTTGCACCTTTTAAGCATCTATAAGCTTTTAGTTTTTTTGCTGTTGCCATAAAACTCACCTCCTTAATAGCTGTTTTTAAGTAAACTATAAGAATACTATTTATATTTTTATTATAGTCAACTTTAAGAATACTTTCAACTGTATTTTATCATTTTTCTTAAAAAATATTCTTATAGTTTACATTAGTTTTAAAAAGTCAACATATGGTTTATAATATAGTATAAATAAAGGGGTGAAAAAGTTGGCAGAAATAAAAGATAGGTTGAAATGTGAAAGATTAAGAAAAGATTTAAATCAAACTGAATTGGCAAAATTTCTAAATGTATCAAAACAAACAGTTTCTAATTGGGAAAATGGTAACAGAATTCCTGATACTCTTACCTTATCTAAGTTAGCTGACTTCTTTAATTGCTCCGTAGATTATATTTTAGGAAGATCTGAAAATAGAAATAGTATAATTTCTAAAGCTAATATAAATGGGAATAATTATGAATTTGAATTAGATAAGAACATATTTCCAAATGGAATAACCAGAGAACAAATGATAAATTATATTAAAGAGCTAGAGGAAAGAAATAAAGAGTTAGAAAAAGAAGCTGATTTATCTAGAAAATTAAAAGAAGCTGGCTTTGATTTCAATCCAAATAAATAAAATACACTAAAAATTAATTATCTGAGATTAAAATGCAGATATGTAAAGCTAACAAATATATAGAGATTTCATGATGTTATGTTTATAACTACATGTAACTCGTATATGTTTGTTAGCTTTTTATTTTGTCTAAAAAAGTAAATACTTGTCCTTAAATTCTGTATGCAGACAATTACATTTTCAGAATAAATATGTAATAATTTTCACATAAAGTAATTTAATTAAAAAACTTGCAAATTTTATTAAAACATATTAAAATATACTTGAACACACGTTCGATTTGGGAAAGGGGTCTTAATTTATGTTTAATTTTAGTGGGGTATTAAGTATAAAAAAAGATGGGGAAATAATATATGAGAAAAAAGATACCTTTACACTGAATAAAGAAAAAACTTCTTCTGAAAAATTCGCCGAAGATAAAATAAAATTAATTCAGGAAGTTGATGTATAATGTAAAAAATATAATGTATTATTAAATAAATGCTATTTTGTTTTAATAATTATACTAACATAAAACAAAAGACCTTGGAAATCTAATCCAAAGTCTTTAAGCATATTTATATTGGTGCCGAAGGCGGGAGTCGAACCCGCACGAAGTTACCCTCGACGGATTTTGAATCCGTTGCGTCTGCCAATTCCACCACTCCGGCAAGAATGATTTAACGTTATAATAATAACATATTATTACCTTTTAGTCAACAAATCAATTAATTTTTAATAATTAATTGGTATTACTATATAACTGTTTAATTATAACTACTCTATAAATGCATAATATATTATCCATAAATTCAAAAGAGATTAGATACATATAAATATATCTAATCTCTTAAGCTGTTTTAATTAACAAGCTTTATATTTTAATTTAATTAACTCAATTACTATTTTAAGCTATTTTCGTATGCTTCTACCATTTTCTTTGTCATTCCGCCACCAACATAGCCGTTTTGTCTTGCTGTTAAGTTTCCTTTATCAACAGTATCGTAGTTTGATAAACCTACTTCGTTAGCAACTTCCATTTTTAAATTTTTTAATCCTTGTTTAGCTTCTGGTACTACTAATTGATTTGAACTTCTGTTTGCCATTTTAATCGTCCTCCTTTTATCTTTAAAAATATTACAAACTTAATTAAGTTTGTAATATAAGTTTGTGTTATTTTTTTGATATTACTCTAGTGAATTAAATGAATTTTTTGTATTATTTTCTTCTAAATCATATATTTTCAAAATATCCTTTAATTTTATAGTTTAAAAAATTTATTTATATTTATTCTATAGGTTCTCCTTTAAAATTCTCATATTTAGAAGGCGCCTTTTTTTCTCTATTATCTGCATCATATTGTGGCCTATGCCCATCTAATTCTTTTGATTTTTTATGTTTTTCTCCTTTATAACTATTAGAATACATTTTAATCCTCTCCTTTCTCTTATAGTTTTTTATTTTAAATTCTTTTTATTCATATTTTCAATCTAAGAGAAAAATACATATCGTTTTAAATCGATTCTTTTATATTTATTTAAATAATTACAAATTTATTTATAATTTAATTCTTTATAAATAAGCTATAAACATAAAATATGAGTGTACTATAAATAGTGCACCCATAATAAACTATATATTTACTTTAATAAAACATATCTTTATTATTTTATTCAGTTAATTTTATGGCACCTTTAGATGAATGTTTTTTCATTTCATCTACCTGTATTTTTTCTGGCTTTTCACTTTTTTTCATTCTCTTTGCTTCTTTTTTATCTTCTCTATGCATAATTTAATACACCCCTTTCTAATTATAGAGTGTACAAATTAAATTTTTATATGCTTTTACTTTTTTATATTTTCTTTCATTATAGTTGTGCTAGAAATTAAATCATGCATAAAATTTGATCCTCTAGAAATTAAAAATCCTGTGAAAATTATTCCTAAATAAGGAACATTAACATTTATATCTAATTCCTTTAAAAAATCCATACCTGTACTTAAGCATAATATTTCACTAAAAATGAGAGCTCCTACTCTATCAATACTTAACTTACCATCCTGCCAAAACATTTTTGTTCCTTCCCAAAGAGCTTCAGATATAATGGACAGGACTAAAAATTTCATTATTTCCATGTTCATCCCCCCATAAAATTTTATGAGGGGATATTTATAACTATTACTTTTATATTATTAGTATATAATTTATTTATAATTTTAATGTAATACATTACGAAAATCATAATTTTTTAAAATTTTATTCAGATATAGTTAAATTATTTATTCTCTTTCAATCCAAATACTGCCCTTGCACTTTCTGCCTGAGGATCATGTTTTATATTTTTCTTTTTAAAATTTCCGTCTTCCTTTTTATCATGTTGTGTTCTATTATATTTATTAGACATAAAAACACTCCTTTCTAATTATAATATTTCACTTATAATATTTTTTATTTATGTAAATTTAAATTCTTTTAAAATATCTAACCTTATTTTACATATATATCATTTTACTTATTATTTAAATCTATGATATAATTAATAAACAACAAATGCCATTAATATAGGGGTGATTTTATGAAAGAAATAGGTTATATTAAATCAGTAAAAGATGGCTATGCTTCTGTTATATTTAAAAGAAAATCTGGTTGTGGAGATAACTGTGCTGGTTGCAAATCTAACTGTGGATCTAAATCTATAACTACAGATGTTAAAGATACGCTAGGAGTGTCTATAGGAGATATGGTAGAAATAGATATGGCTACCAAATCATTTTTTGCTATGACATTTTGGACATATACTTTTCCATTAATAATGCTAGTAATTGGTTTAGTTAGTTCTCTTTTAATTTTTAAAAACTTAGGCATAAAACAGTATGAATTACTTGCAACAGCAGTTGGTCTAGTATTTTTAAGTATTTCTTATTCTGTTTTAAGTCATATGGATAAAAAATTAGGTAAAAACCAAAGTTACACTCTTAAAATGACACGAATACTTAATAGATAAAATAAGGAAAGCGCCTCGCACTTTCCTTATTTTATTAATCTTCTTTTTCTATTTTTTTTATTCCTAATTCTTCTAATTGATTTTCATCAACTACATTTGGTGCTTCTGTTAATGGGCAGAATGCATTTTGATTCTTAGGGAATGTTATTACGTCTTTAATATTTTCTGTTCCTGCTAAAAACATTATCATTCTATCAAGACCATAAGCTAATCCACCATGTGGTGGTGGTCCAAATTTAAATGCTTCAAGTAAGAACCCAAATCTTTCCCAAGCCTTTTCTTTAGTGAAGCCTAATACATTAAACATTTTTTCTTGAAGTTTACTATCATGTATTCTTATACTTCCTCCACCTAATTCTTCTCCGTTTAATACTATGTCGTAAGCCTTTGCTCTTACCTTTCCTGGGTCTGTATCTAATAGTTCTATATCCTCATCCATTAATGCCGTAAATGGATGATGTTCTGCTTGATATCTGCCCTCTTCTTCATTGTAAGATAATAATGGGAATTCAGTTATCCATACAAATCTAAATTCATCTTTATTTATAATATCTAATTCTTTTGCTAGGTGTAATCTTAATGCACCTAAGCTTTCAAATACTACATTATTTTTATCTGCTACTATTAATATTAAATCGCCTACTTTAGCATCCATTTTTTCTAATATAGCTTTCATTTCTTCTTCTGTTAAGAATTTAGCTATTGGAGATTTTATTTCATCTTCTTTGTAAGCTATCCAAGCTAATCCTTTTGCTTTATAAGTTTTAACAAAGTCTTGTAGCTTATCTATTTGTTTTCTTCCCATATTAGCACAGTTACCTGCTTTGATTGCTCTTACAGAACCACCGTTTTCTATAGCTCCTTTGAATACTTTAAATTCTGAATTTTTAACAACTTCTGTTAAATCATTTATTTCCATTCCAAATCTTAAATCTGGTTTATCTGAACCGTATCTTTCCATAGCTATTTTGTATGGCATTCTTTCTATTGGAAGTTTCACATCTATTCCTGCAACTTCTTTAAATACTTTAGCTAATAATCTTTCGTTTAATTCTATTACATCATCTTCTTCTACAAATGATAATTCCATATCTATTTGTGTAAATTCTGGTTGTCTATTAGCTCTTAAATCTTCATCCCTAAAACATTTTGTTATTTGGAAATATTTATCATAGCCTGAAACCATTAAAAGCTGTTTAAATATTTGTGGTGATTGTGGTAATGCATAAAACATTCCTTTATAATTTCTACTTGGAACTAAATAGTCACGGGCTCCTTCTGGAGTACTTTTTGTAAGTATTGGAGTTTCCATTTCTAAAAAGCCATTTTCATCTAAGAAATTTCTAACAACTTTACATGTCTTATGTCTTACCATAAATATTTTTTGCATATCTGGTCTTCTTAAATCAAGATATCTATATTTTAATCTTATATTTTCAGACGCATCCAAACCTTCCTTTATGTATATAGGAGGTGTTTCTGATTCAGATAATATTTTTATATCTTCTCCTTTTAATTCCACAGCTCCAGTTTCCATATCATTGTTTGGTGATTGTCTTTTAACTATTTCACCTGTTACAGCTATGCAATATTCTGATTTTACGTTATCTGATTTTTCGAAGGCTTCTTTCTTTATTTCTTCGCCAAAAACTATCTGCATAATTCCTGTTCTATCTCTTAAATCTACAAATATTAAACCTCCTAAATTTCTCTTTCTTTGAACCCATCCCATAACTGTAACTTTTTGTCCTATATTATTTTCTCTAGGCTCACCACACATTATTGTTCTCTTAAGTCCTCTTAACGCTTCTCCCATTTTTATTCCTCCAAATATAGATTTGTTATTTTATTTTTGTCTATTTAAATACTTTAATTAATGTATCTATATCTTTTATATTAACTTCTATTTGCTCTCCATCTTCCATTCTTTTAACTGTTGCTTTACCAGTATTTAATTCTTCTTCACCTAATACCATAGAATATTTTGCACCTATCCTATTGGCATACTTCATTTGGGCTTTAACGCTTTTACCCATATGATCTATTTCACATTTTATGTGTCTGTCTCTTAATTCCTTAGCTAATTTTAAAACTTCTAATTTAGCCTTATCTCCCATATTTCCTAAATATAAATCTACATATGCTTCTTCCGGAATTTCTATTGCTTTTTCTTGCAATGTTAAAAGTAATCTTTCCATTCCCATTCCAAATCCTACTGCTGGCATAGAAGGCCCACCTATTTCTTCTATAAGATAGTCATATCTTCCTCCTGCACATATAGTTATATCATCTGTTATAAATTCAAATACAGTTTTACTATAATAATCTAATCCTCTAACTATAAATGGATCTACTTTATAATTTATATTTAACACATCTAAATAACTTTTTAGTGATTCAAAATGTTCCTTACATTCATCACATATATAATCTAATATAATTGGTGCATCCTTTACTATTTCTTTACAAGTATCAACTTTGCAATCTAATATTCTAAGTGGATTTTTATCAAATCTAATCTTGCAAGTTGAACATAGTTTATCATAGTTTTTAGATAAATATTTTTTTAGTGCTTCATTATAAGTTTTTCTACATTTAGGGCAACCTATGCTATTTATATTTAATTCTACACCATTTACACCTAATTCTTTATATATTCTAACAGGTATACTTATAACTTCTGCATCCACAGATGCATCTTTTGCTCCGAAAATTTCTATTCCAAATTGGTGATGTTGTCTAAGTCTCCCCTTTTGAACATTTTCATATCTCATAACAGGTGTAAAATAATACATCTTAGTAGGTTGAGTTTCATTGAATAATCTTCCTTCAACAAAAGCTCTTACTGCTGGTGATGTTCCTTCTGGTTTTAAAGTTATACTTCTACCAGCTTTATCTTCAAAAGTATACATTTCCTTTTGAACTACATCTGTAGTTTCCCCTACTCCCCTTTGAAATAACTCTGTATATTCAAAAACTGGAGTTCTTATTTCTCTACATCCAAAATCTGCTGCTATATTTCTAAATTTATTCTCTAAATATTGCCACTTATATGATTCTGTAGGCAATAAATCTTTTGTACCCTTTGGCGCTTGCAATGACATTTATATTCCTCCTAAACATTATAAATATAAAGTATCTAATATTTTTTTCTTTCTCTGTACCATTTCTTCTACTCTTTTTGTATATTCTATTACATCTTTAACATTAGGTGATCTTTCAATCCTATTTTCATCCATAAATATTATTTTAGATACAGCATCTGCTCCTAACGCTATTATGGTTTGTCTTTCTTCTATCATTTGTATATTATATATACCTATTTTATTTTCTTTTGAATACCCTACGTTTTCCATATTTCCTAACATATTTTTTTGTCTATACATGTAATAAGGCTTCATGCCTAAATCTTTAGCTAAAACTTCCGTTTCTTCATACATTCTATTTAATTCTTCCTGTTTAGGAATATTAAATTCCATTTTGTTAACTAACTTTTCGTGAAGTATAGAACCTCTTTTTATTGACATACCATGAACTGTTATATTATCAGGATTTAACTTTTTAATCCTCCTGCAAGTGTTTTTTATTTCCTCTATTCCTTCACCTGGAAGACCTACTATTAAATCCATGTTTATGTTCTTAAATCCTATGCTCTTAGCTAAGTGATAAATTCTTTCTATATCTTCTACCGAATGGGTTCTTCCTATATTTTTTAAAGTGCTATTGTTCATAGTTTGGGGATTTATGCTTATTCTATGTACATTATATTTTTTCATGGATAGTAATTTTTCTTCTGTGATACTATCTGGTCTTCCACATTCCACTGTAAATTCTTCTACTTCTTTATTATGTACAAAATTATAATATATTTTGTTTAATGTTTTTTCAAACTGAGCATTATTAACAGAAGTTGGAGTTCCCCCCCCAAAATAAACGCATTGTATTTTTAGCCCCTTATGCTGTATATATTTTGAAAGCATATCCATTTCATAATAAAGAGCCTTTAAATAAGGCTCTACTAAGTTCTTACACTTGCCTATTGGATTTGATGTAAAGGAACAGTATAAACATCTAGTTGGACAAAAAGGCATACCTACATATACGCTTATAGTGTTTTTATCCTTGTTTACAATAGATTTTTCCATATTAGCAATATCTATACATAATTTAGTTTTATCCTCTCTAGTATTGCGATGCTTACTAAACCAATCTATTATTTCTTTTTCTTCCATTCCTTTATTCATTAAATCTAAAGCTATCTTACTTGGTCTTATTCCTACTAAAGTTCCCCAGGGCAAATTTTTATTAGTAATTGATTTTAAATATAAAAAAAGAAATTTTTTTACCCATTCTTTCTTAACTAAACTAGTATCTTTTTCATATTTTATTTCATCTTCTTCTTTTTTTATATACATTCCTTCATCAGTTATTTCTATTTTCATATCATAATCTTCATTATCAAAAATAATATCATAAAAATTATAATATATATTTAATATTTGATATACATCGTATCTGTACTGCATATCGTTTAAATTTACTTTCAGCTTCATATTATGCACTCCAATGCTTTTAAAGGGATATATGCTATTTTAAAAAAATGGATTGTTATCTTTTTCATAACCTACTGTAGATTCTGGTCCATGACCTGGTAACACATATATATCCGGTTCTAACACAATTATCTTGCTTTGAATACTATTTATTAATGTATTATGATTTCCTCCAATAAAATCACTTCTTCCAATAGACTCTCTAAACAATGTATCTCCTGTAAATATAACATTATTCACTAAAAAACTCATACCACCTGGACTATGTCCTGGAGTTTCTATAGCCTTTATTTTTAAATTCCCTAATTGAAACACCTTTCCTTCTACCAAATACTCATCTGCATTTTTGTATTTACCAAAGTTCCCAAATATATATCCTGCCTCTTTAATTAGATCCTCATCTTTTTTGTTTATATAAAAAGGTATATTATATTTATCTTTTATTGCCTCTACCCCGCCTACATGATCTATATGTCCATGGGTTAGCAAAATAAATTGTGGCATTAAATTATTGTCTTCTATAGTCTTTATTATATCCTCTGAGTCTCCACCTGGATCTATAATTGCACATTTATCTTGGTCTATTAACAAATAACAATTCGCATTATATATACCAACAGGTATTGTCTTTATATCCATTAAATACACCTCTTTTTAATTTTTTCTACTCTTTCTAGTATATAACTAAATTTTTAAAATGTCTTTTTACTATCCAAAAGTATTGTAACTGGCCCATCATTTTCTATATAAACCTTCATATCCGCTCCAAATTCTCCAGTTGCTACATTGTTTACTTCTCTTTTTATTGATTCTACAAACTTATTATATAATATATAAGCTTCTTCTCCTCCTAAAGCTTCTACAAAACTCGGTCTTCTTCCTTTTCTACAATCTCCATATAAAGTAAATTGAGAAACGATTATTATATCTCCACCTATATCTAATAAGGATTTGTTTAATTTTTCATTTTCATCTTCAAATATTCTTAAATTTATTATTTTTTCTTTTAAATATTTTATATCCTCTTCTGTATCTTCTCTTGATATTCCTAAAAGAACATTTAATCCTTTGCCTATACTTCCTATAACTTTTCCATCTACTTCTACTTTAGAAGATATAACTCTTTGAACTACCGCTCTCAAACATATCCCACCTTTATTTTAATCTTATATAGTTATAGTATTTACTTTTTAGTCCTATATACTTCTAAGACACCCTTTAGTTTTCTTATGTCTTTCATTACTGATTTTAAATCTTCTATATTACTTATTTTTAATTTTATATTTACAACCACTGAGTCATTTTTAATTGGTTTTGCATTCACAGCATAAAGATTTGTCTTACTTCCATTTATGGTTAGCATAATATCTGCTAATAAACCATCTGTATTTTCAGCTCTAACTTCTAGTTCTGAAATATACTCTCCACCCTTTGGCTTTCCCCAACTAACTTCTACTATCTTTGTTGGATCCTCTTCTACTAACTGTTCCATATTTTTGCAATCAGTTCTATGTATGGATATTCCTCTACCCTTTGTTATGTATCCTATTATTTTGTCTCCTGGTACAGGGTTACAGCATTTAGCAAATCTAACTAATAAATTGTCCTCACCTTTTACTATTATTCCTGGAGAACTGCTCTTTTTCTTTTTTTGTTTATTTGACTTGCTTATTTGATCCCTAACTTCATTCCAATTAAGCTCTGGTTTATTCTTCTTTAGATACTGCTCTCTAAATCTTAATACCACTGCTGAAGCAGCTAGAGCCCCTATACCAACAGCAGCAAACATATCTTCTATACTGCTCATATTGTATCTTTTTAATACAGTTTCTAAAACTTCGCCCTTTGCAAGTTCCCCAAAGTTGTAACCTTGTTTTTTAGTTTCTTTTTCTAATATATCCTTACCTTTATTTATATTTTCTTCTTTATCTTCTTTCTTAAACCAAGCTCTTATTTTACTTTTAGCTTGATTGCTCTTTACCATACTAAGCCAATCTAAATTTGGGCCTTTAGGCGTAGTAGAGGTTAGAACTTCTATTATCTCTCCCGTTTTAAGTTCATAATCTAAAGGTACCATTTTACCATTTACCTTAGCGCCTATGCATCTGTGACCTATATCTGTATGTATTTTATATGCAAAATCTACTGGTGTCGCTCTGTTAGGTAAGCTTATAACCTTGCCCTTTGGAGTAAATACAAAAACCTCATCAGAAAATAAATCTATTTTAAAGCCTTGCATAAATTCTTCTGGGTCTGTGGTCTCCTTTTGCCAATCTAACATTTCTCTAAGCCATGTTAATTTCAAATCTATATTATTAGAACTCTCTACAGCTTCTTTATATTTCCAGTGAGCTGCTATACCATATTCTGCAGTTTTATGCATTTCATAAGTTCTTATTTGAATTTCAAAGGGTCTACCACCTACTCCCATTACTGTGGAATGTAATGATTGATACATATTAGGTTTAGGCATTGCTATATAATCTTTAAATCTTCCTGGTATAGGTTTATATACAGTATGTGCTATACCTAAAGCTGCATAACAATCCTTAACTGTATCTACTAATATTCTAACTGCTGTCAAATCAAATATTTGATCTAAATTTTTATTTTTGTTATGCATTTTTTTATATATACTATAAAAATGCTTTGGCCTTCCATCTATTTCTGATTCAATACCTGCTTTTTTTAAGTTTTGTTGTAAATTTGAAACTATTTCTTTTATATGTTCTTCTCTCTCTGCTCTTTTTTCTGCGATTTTACGTACCAAAAAATAATATTCATTTGGATTTATATATCTAAAAGATAAGTCTTCTAGCTCCCATTTTATTTTAGATATTCCTAACCTATGAGCTAAAGGAGCATATATGTCTAAAGTTTCCTGCGCTTTCTCTTTTTGCTTTTCCACAGGCATAAATCTTAATGTCCTCATATTATGTAATCTATCCGCTAATTTTATAAGTATAACTCTTATATCCTTTGTCATTGCTAATAACATTTTTCTTACATTATCAGCCTGTTGTTCCTCTTTTGTTTTGTACTCAATTTTACCTAATTTAGTAACTCCATTTACTAAATCTGCTACTTCATTTCCAAATTCTTTAGCCACATCCTCATATGTATATTGAGTATCTTCAACAACATCATGCATAAGTCCTGCTATCATGGTGTTAACATCCATACCCATTTCAAATAATATTATAGCCACCTCTTCTGGATGAGTTATATAAGGTTCACCAGATATTCTCTTTTGTTCCTTGTGGGCATTGCAAGCAAAATTATATGCTTTTTTAATAAACTCTATTTCTTTTTCACTGAAACTATCTTTTATTTTTATCATTAAATCCTCTAGCATACCCTAATTACTCCTCAAAATCAAAGGCTGGTTTATAAAACCAGCCAATATTTTTTATTTCTATTATATTATATTTTTTTTAAAGTTTCAAACTTTTAAGTAGGAATATCTTATATATGTTATATTATATATCATATTGTACTAAAGAGTTAATATCATAACCTTCTAATTTATCTTTTCCTTTTAAATCTGTAAGTTCTATTACAAAACTTACATTAACAACTTCTCCACCTAATTCCTCTACTAATTTTACTACTGAAGCAATAGTTCCACCTGTAGCAAGAAGATCGTCTACTATAGCTACCTTGTCACCTTTTTTTATAGAATCTTTATGTATCTGAAGCTCGTCTTGACCATATTCTAAATCATATTTACAACTAATAGTCTCATATGGTAATTTGCCTTTTTTTCTTACTGGTACAAAACCAACACCTAATTTATAGGCTAAAGGGGTTCCAAATAAAAATCCTCTGGCTTCTGGTCCTACTATTTTATCTATTTTTTTATCCTTTAAGTTTTCTGCTAACTTATCAATAGTGTAATTCAATACTTTTCCATCTTGAAGTATTGTAGTTACATCCTTAAAGCTTATACCTTCTTTTGGGAAATTTTCAATTACCCTTATATGTTCTTTTAAATTCACTTCTCTTCCCCCTAAATTCATACGAACAATTTATTTTTATCTTTTAATTTTGTACACAGATTATTATATATTAAACAACCTATCTTATTCAAGTAATTATATGAAATTTCATTCTTTATTATGTATATTAAAGTCTATTTCATTTTTTAAATACTTAGCTATTTGATTAGCTCTATCCTCATTAGTTGTAGTGAATAACTCTACCAATATTCTTGCATTATTAATTTTATTAGTAGGTTCTGTAACTTTAGATAATTTTTGTGTTAATTTTTTAAGATCATATAAATTAATTTCATCATTTTGGATTTTTTCAATATGTAGAAGAGCTTTCAACCCATGGTTATTGGTATTCTGCAGAGATTCTAACCCTTCTTTAACTATATACAAGTTTTCTTCTTTTATAGAATTGGTATTTGATATGGTTCCCAACATAACTAAATCTAAATACTTATATGTAAATTTCATCTTATAATACATAGAAAGTGCTTCCACCAACTTATAAGCTATACCTGAAGCTGACAAATGTTTAAATGGATATGAACATGAATTTTCATTTGGACATATAACTGTTGATTTAGGTTTTTCTTTTAAACATTTATGCCAATCTGTAATTATTATATCCATTCCAAGTCTTTTACATAATTCTACTTCTGAACTAGAGTTTATACCACATCCTACTGTTATAATCAAATCTGCGCCCAAAAATTTTATATGATTTTCTATATATGTAGAATTTATATTATGTTTTTCATCTAAACAATCTGGTATAAAATATTCCACATCTGCATTTAAAAATTTTAAAACTAATAACAATAATGATATAGCCGCTATACCATCAAAATCATAATATCCATACAGAACTATTTTCTCTCTATGATTAACAGCCTTAACTATTCTTTTTAAAGCTCTATCCATTCCATTTAGCAAAAAAGGATTATTAACTTTTGGATTTTTATACCATTGCAAATTATCAACCAATTTCTCCATTTATATATCCTCCAATTTTATAGAAAACATATATATTATAATTTATATTATGATTTTTGACAAATATTTTAGAAGTTTATTCAATATTATTATATAAAGATGAGTATATATTAATATAGTAACATTCATTTTACTCTCATTTGCAATATATTTTAACTTTATACATTGACAGGTTTTAAAAGTTAGAAAATCCAAGCTTAAAGCTTGGATTTTTATATAAATATACTTATTATGCTGACTTATTCGCTAATTTTGACTTCTTAAATAAAATCCAAAGAGGACTAGATATAAATATAGAAGAATAGCATCCTGTTATTATACCAACTATTAAAGGGAAAGCAAAATCTCTAATGGAAGGCACAAATACATAAACTGCAACTATTGTAAATAAAGTAGTTAATACTGTATTTATAGACCTTGACATAGTTTGAGTTATGGATATATTAGCTATTTCTGATACATCTTTTCTTCTCATTTTCTTTTGATTTTCTCTAATTCTATCAAATATTACAATTGTATCATTTATGGAATAACCTACTATAGTAAGTATTGCTGCTATAAAGCTTGAACTTACAGGTAGTTTAAATATAGCATATACTGAGATAGTTATTAATATATCATGAACTAATCCAAGTATAGCTGCAAGACCAAATTTAAATTCAAATCTTATTCCTACGTATATAAGCATTGCTATATTAGCTATTATGAGTGCTAATAAAGCCTTTCTTTTTAATTCTTTTCCAACTGATGGTCCTATTCTCTGTTGAGAAACTAAATCTTTATCTTTTAAATTGTATTTAGATTTTACATCACTAAATAGCTTATTAATTTCCTCATCTGTTAAGGAATTACTTCTTATCTCTATTTGAGTGTTGTTTACTTTATTGGTTACAGAATCTGAAGTATGCTTTTTTACTATTTGATCTACTTCTTCTTTTTTGAAATCTTTTCCTATATTTATTTGTACAACAGTACCACCTTTAAAATCTATTCCATAATTTAATCCATCCTTCATAAGAAAAAACATTCCTGTAAGTATAATTATTAAGGAAATAGAAAACCAAATTTTTGTTTTTTCTATTATCTTTAGCATACTATTCCTCCCCCCTTTTAACTCTAAAGCAAGCTAACTTATTAAGAATGCCTATATCATAACCTAACTTTAGTAATAATCTAGTAACAACTATAGCTGTAAACATACTTAGAATTATACCTATCATAAGAGTTAAAGCAAATCCTTTAACTGCTCCAGATCCTAAATTATATAAAACTATACCTGCTATTATTGTAGTTATATTAGAGTCTAAAATAGAAGAAAGTGCTCTATGATATCCTGATTCTAAAGCAGATTTTATTGATTTTCCTGTTTTAAGTTCCTCCCGAATTCTTTCAAATATAAGCACATTAGCATCCACTGCCATACCTATTGTTAATAAGAAACCCGCTATACCTGATAATGTTAATGTAGCTTTTATAGTTGAGAATGTAGCTAAAACTAGTACTATGTATAAAACTAAAGCTATATCAGCCAACAATCCTGGTACTCTATAGTATATAATCATAAATAAAAATACAAGTCCTACACCTACAACTCCTGCCTTTACACTTAAATCTAATGCATTAGCCCCTAGTGTAGCTCCTACTGTTCTAACCTCTACAGGCTTAACAGCTACAGGTAAAGCTCCTGATTTTATTATATTAGCTTGTCTTTTAGCTTCTTCTATGCTTTTACTTCCTGTTATTACAGCCTTTCCATTAGTTATATGTGCTTGAACTACTGGTTTTGTTAATTCTTCTTCATCCATATATATAGCTATAGGTTGACCTATAAATTTTTTAGTAGCATCTGCAAATTTTTTAGCTCCTGCTTCGTTTAAATCTAATCCAACAGTAGGTGAATTATCTTCTTGATTTATATATGCTGTTGCATCTTTTACATCTTTTCCTGTAAGTATAATGCTTTTATCTGGTCCTACAAATTTTAATTCTCCTGTTTTACCTACACTATCAATAACTTCTTTTGCATTATATTTACCTGGTATTTCTATTCTTATTCTTTTTTTCCCTTCTCTTGTTACTGTAGTTTCACTAACACCCATTTTATTAACTCTCATAGATATAAGTTCTATAGTTCTATCTACAGTTTTTTCATCTACTTTATCTGCTTGAATTTCTTCTAGCATTGATACTCCACCTTGAAGATCCAAGCCTTTATTGATGGTCTCTCCAAATGATTTGAATCTGTAATTTCCTACTTTCAAACCATAAGATCCTGCATAAGCAAATATAGCTATTACTACAATTAATAATGTAAATATTATTACGCTTTTTCCCTTGTTACTTTTATGCCTATTGTAACTCATACTTATCCCCCTCTTATATATACTTTATTATAAGAATAAGAACATAATTTATTATGTTTGCTTTATAATAAATTATGTACTAAATTTCTTTTATTAATCATTCATTGTATTAGATTTCAAAGTTATTGCACACTCTATTCTCTTTTTTTGCATAGTACATCCTAAACTATAAGGTATATTCATATCTTTATTAAAGTTATAATTGTTCGCTTGACATCCTCCACTACAGTAAAATCTTGCCCAGCATTCTTTACATTCTGGTTTATTGTATATATGAGCTTTTTTAAATTCCTTTGCTATATCTTCTTTTACTTTAAAGTCCTTCATTATATTTCCCATTTTAAAGTCTTCATTCCCTACAAATTGATGACATGGGTAAACATCTCCTGATGGAGCTATAGCAACATATTCATGACCTGCTCCACAACCAGATATTCTTTTATAAACACAAGGTCCTCCTTGAAGATCTATGTTAAAGTGATAAAACTTAAATTCTTTACCTTCTTTGTGTCTTTTTATCATTTCTTCTACTAATTTATCATATTGTTCAAATATTTTTGGTAAATCTTTTTCTCTTAAGGATAAAGGATGATCTTCTGGAAGAACTACTGGTTCTATAGATATTTCATCAAAGTCATTATTAGCCATATGCATTACGTCTTCAAAAAAATCTAAATTTTCTCTTGTAAATGTGCCCCTAGCATAATATTGTTTTGTTTTATCTCTCATCTCTACCATTTCTTTAATCTTAGGTAATATAGAGTCATAAGAACCACTGCCATCTACTCTAACTCTAACATTATCATTTATTTCTTTTCTTCCATCTATGCTTAATACTATATTCCCCATATTTTTATCCAAGTATTCCATTATTTCCTTATTTAATAGAGTACCATTGGTAGTCATAGTAAATCTTATGGTTTTATTATGTTTTTTTTCTTGTTCTTTAGCATATTCTACTATTTCCTTTATAGTAGAAAAAGCCATTAAGGGTTCTCCTCCAAATAAATCTACCTCTATATTTTTTCTTGGTCCGGATTTCTCTATAACAAAATCTATAGCTTTTTTCCCAATCTGTGGAGACATTAATTCTCTCTTTCCTTTATATTCTCCTTCATCTGCAAAACAATATTTACATCTTAAATTACAATCATGGGCTATATTTAAGCATAACGCCTTTATAAAATTCTCACTTTTTTCATGGGTATAAGCTATATTTTCATACTTATCTTTAGAATATAGCATGTCCTCTTTTATAAGACTTTCTATTTCTTCATAAACCTCTTCTATTTCCTCTTTGCTATATTTCTCTTTATATCCATGCATAAGGTCTTCTTTAGCTTTTAAACCTTCATCATCTAATAAATCATATACTATATCATCTACTATATGTACTGCTCCTGAATTTACGTCTATAACATATTTTTGTCCCATTTGGGTGAACTTATGAATATCAGCCAATTAAATTTCCTCCTTATTAACCTATATACTTTGCTTTTATAATTCTACAAATATTTTCAAAATATAGGACTTATTATTTATTAAAACATTTATATTATACATTTATTTTCAGTAAATATAAAGCAGTAACTTTAAAGTTACTGCTTTTAGCTTATATTAGTTTTCACAAGCTAAGTTCGCTACTGTGCAAGAAGTTTTACATGCTGATTGGCAAGAATTTGCACATTCTTTGCAGCCTGGTTTTTGTAAGCTGTTTTTTATGTTTGCTTTGTTTATAGTTTTTATATGTTTCATTAAGTATTCCTCCAATCTACCTACTTACTTTCCGTTTGATTATATCATAATTTATGGATAAAATAAAGTTTCCATTGACCTCAAATCATTCTAAATGTTAATACCTAACATGCCTGAAAGAATTCCTAGTATTAATGCCAAAAATATTCTTATAAATCTATCAGTCCCAAAAGTTAATGTATTACCAGAAACTATAGATATGATGTATATAATAGCCATGTATATAATAGATATTACTAGTCCTATTAGCCATCCTTTTTTATTTATTTTTCTAACAGCATATATAGTTCCATACATTATACTTAAAATTGTAATTAAAAGATATATAATTGAAGATATCTTTTCACCTATATCTTTAAAAGTTAATATTACTGCAAATATTAATAGCATGATTACAGTAATTATAATAGCCCTTAATAATCCTTGTACAATAAATTCAGTATTTTTCTTATTCAACATAAAACACCCCCTCATATTTAGTATTTATGTATTAAGGGAGTGTTTTATGATAATTTATTTATCCTCTTTTGCTGGTTTTTCCTCTTTCTTATCAATATCTTCTTTTTTATCTGTATCTTCTCTTTTTTTAGTTATGTCTAATATTCCACTTTTACTAACTTGTATCTTAACTCTATCTGGTCCTGTTTGTATAATTGCATAATCTTCCTTTATGCTAACTATTTTGCCTATTATTCCACCTCTTGTTATTATTTCATCATTTACAGAGATGGAATTTAACATTTCATTATATTTTTTCTTTCTTTTCTTCTCTGGCATAAATACCATTACATAGAATAATCCAAGCATTACCACTAAGAATATACTATTTAATCCTAGACCTTGTTGCATATATATCCCTCCTAATTTTTTATGAACTATAATTTATTTTACTACTTTTCAGTTTAAATTTGAAAAGTTTTTTTATTATTAATTGATAATTTACAATTAATAGATATATTTATATTATTTTATATTTAAAACACAAAATTTATTATAGCTATTAATAAACAAAAACTATTTTTAATTCTTTATGCTCTTCCACACCACTGTTGAAGTTTTCTTTCTTTGTATTCTTTAAAATAATCTCCGTCAATGGCATCTCTTATTTCCTGCATTAAATTATTATAAAAATATAAGTTATGTAAAACACATAATCTCATAGCTAGCATTTCCTTTGCCTTAAATAAATGTCTTATGTAAGATCTTGTATAATGCTTACAAGCTGGACACTGACAACCTTCATCAATAGGTCTATCATCTAATTCAAATTTTGCATTCAATAAATTTATTTTACCCTCTTTTGTGAAAACATGTGCATGTCTTCCATTTCTTGCAGGAAGAACACAATCAAAAAAATCCACCCCTCTATCTACAGCTTCCAATATATTACTTGGTGTTCCCACTCCCATAAGATATATAGGTTTATCCTCTGGAAGATGAGGAACTACTGCATCTATTATTCTATACATGTCTTCATGACTTTCCCCAACAGCTAATCCTCCTATAGCATATCCATCTAAATCCATTTTAGCTATAGTTTTAGCATGTTCTATTCTTATATCTTCATAAATTCCACCTTGATTTATACCAAATAACATTTGCTTATTATTTATAGTATCTGACAAAGAATTTAATCTATCCATCTCATCTTTACATCTATGTAACCATCTTGTTGTTCTTTCTACGGACTTTTCTACATACTCTCTTGGTGCTGGGTTCTCCACACATTCATCAAAAGCCATAGCTATAGTTGAAGCTAGATTACTTTGTATTCTCATACTTTCTTCCGGTCCCATAAATATCTTTCTACCATCTATATGTGAATTAAAATAAACTCCTTCTTCCTGTATCTTTCTTATTTTTGATAATGAAAATACTTGAAATCCACCTGAATCTGTAAGTATTGGTCTATCCCAATTCATAAATTTATGTAATCCGCCCATTTTTTTAACAATCTCATCTCCTGGTCTTAAATGAAGATGATATGTATTAGATAATTCAACTTGACATCCTATTTCCTTTAAATCCATAGATGATACTGCTCCTTTTATGGCCGCAAGAGTTCCAACATTCATAAATACAGGAGTCTGTATCATACCATGAGGAGTTGTAAATTCTCCTCGTCTTGCATTTCCTGATTTTTTTAACAATTTATACATACTTCCACCTCTTTTTCCTTAGGGATTAAGCTTCTATTAATGTTATTTAATAAACATAGCATCTCCAAAGGAGAAGAATCTATATTCCTTTTCTACTGCCATATTATATGCATTCATTATATTGTCTCTTCCTGCTAATGCAGATACTAACATTAGTAATGTAGATTGTGGAAGATGAAAATTAGTAATTAAAGCATCCACTACTTTATATTTATATCCTGGATAAATAAATATATCTGTCCATCCTGATTGCTCCTTTACTTTACCTTCTATGTCCCCTATAGTTTCCAATGTTCTACAAGAGGTAGTTCCTACTGCTATAACTCTTCCACCCTTTTCTCTTGTAGTATTTATTATTTCAGCAGTTTCTTTATCCATTTTATAATATTCTGAATGCATAATATGCTCTTGAATATCTTCTACTTTAACTGGTCTAAAAGTTCCTAATCCTACATGTAAGGTTAAAAAGGCTAATTTCACACCTTTTCCTTTTATTTTTTCCAAAAGTTCCTCTGTAAAATGAAGTCCTGCTGTAGGAGCTGCTGCTGATCCCTCTTCCTTTGAATAAACTGTTTGATACATTTCTTTATCATCTAACTTTTCCTTTATATATGGAGGTAGGGGCATTTGTCCTAGTTGATCTAATATTTCCTCGAAAATACCTTCATAATAAAATTTTACTATTCTACTTCCTTCTTCTCCCATTCCTATAACTTCTGCTTTAAGCTCTCCATTGCCAAATATAAATCTTGCTCCAATCTGAGCTCTCTTTCCTGGCTTAACTAAAGTTTCCCATACATCCTTTTCTTTTCTCTTTAAAAGTAAGAATTCCATTTTCCCACCAGTTTCTTCTTTTGACCCTATAAGTCTCGCAGGTAAAACTCTAGTATTATTTAAAACTAAACAATCATTTGGTGTTAAATAATCTAAAATGTCCTTAAATATTTTATCCTCTATCTCACCTGTTTTCTTATCTAATACAAGTAATCTAGCTTCATCTCTTTTCTCCATAGGATGTTGTGCTATTAATTCCTCTGGCAAATAAAAATCAAAATCTTTTACTTTCACGTTTTCCACCTCTTAATATAGAATTAAAATTTATTATTTATTATTTATTGAATATAGATACTTGATTTGCTTTTTCTTCTTTTTTTGTTACTCCAAAATGGTTATATGCTTTTTCTGAGGCCACTCTTCCTCTTGGAGTTCTCATTATAAATCCCTTTTGTATAAGATATGGTTCATAAACATCCTCTATGGTATCTAATTCCTCACCTATAAAATAAGCTAAGGTTTCTAATCCTACAGGGCCTCCTTTAAAATTAAAAATTATAGCTTCTAATATTTTATTATCTATTTTATCTAACCCTTCTTTATCTACTTCTAATAAGTCTAAGGCTGCCTTTGCACCCTGTAAATCTATATCACCATCATGTTTAACATCACAATAATCTCTAACTCTTTTTAAGAGCCTATTGGCGATTCTTGGAGTACCTCTGGATCTTTTTCCTATTTCAAAAGCAGCTTCCTTGCAAATATTTACATTTAATATAGCTGCTGATCTTACTACTATTTCCATAAGTTCCTCATCCGTATAAAATTCCATAGCACATAACATACCAAATCTATCTCTTAAGGGAGATGTTAATAATCCAACTCTTGTAGTAGCCCCTATAAGAGTAAATTTAGGAAGATCTAATCTTATAGACTTTGCTGCAGCACCTTTGCCTATAACTATATCTAAAGCATAATCTTCCATAGCTGGATATAATATTTCTTCTATAGATCTATTTAATCTATGAATTTCATCTATAAATAAAACATCATAATCTGTTAAACTAGTTAATATAGCCGCTAAATCTCCTGCTTTTTCTATAGCTGGACCTGAAGTTACTTTTAAATTACCTGTCATTTCATTAGCTATAATATTAGCAAGAGTAGTCTTACCTAGTCCTGGTGGTCCATAAAAAAGTACATGATCTAAAGATTCTCCTCTTTTTTTAGCTGCTTGTATGAATATATCTAAATTAGCTTTTACTTTTTCTTGACCTATATATTCTTTTAATGTAGTAGGTCTTAAACTATACTGTTCCTTATCATCTTCTACATCAAAAGGAGTTACCATTCTGTTCTCCATCTAAGTACCCCCCTCTAATTTATTTCATTAAATACTTTAAAGCTTCCTTTATAATCTGTTCTAAAGAATTATCTTTATCACATTGATCAATCACTTTATTTGCTTCTTTTTCAGAATAACCTAGTGTTACTAAAGCAGCTATTGCTTCTAATACTTTTTTATCATCCGTAATCTTATTTATGATTTCTTCATCATCATCTTCTACAATATCTATCTCTATTTTATCTTTAAGCTCTAATATAATTCTTTGAGCTGTTTTTTTCCCTATACCTGGAGCTCTTGTTATAGTTTTTTCATCTCCCATTTTTATAGCATATTTCAAAGTAGAAACATTGCTTATAGATAATAAAGATAAAGAGGCCTTAGCTCCCACCCCATTTATTGTTAAAAGCAATTTAAACATACTCAATTCATCCTTTGTTAAAAACCCATAAATTCCTATAAAATCTTCTCTTACTATTTGTTCTGTATATAACATTATATTTTCACCTATGGAAGGTAATTTTGCCATAGTGCTTCCTGATGTGTATATTTTATAACCTATATTGTTATTTTCTATAACTATATAGTCTTTGTACATATCAATATATTTTCCTTTTATATATTCGTACACCCCTTAACCCTCCAATTACATATTAATAGACACATATTACTTTATCATTTTAGAAGTTTTTATTCAACTAAAAAAACATAGCTTGCATATTAGTGTAAATGCAAGCTATATTTCCAATATTAGTTTTTTGTATATTAATATTACTAAAATAAATTATAACAAATTTTGTTTAAATAATTCTATTCATAATCTTCTAGACGTGCTTCTGCCTCTTCCCTTGTATCACATTGAAAATATTTATCTCCAGTGGTTAACATATGAATATCCTGTTCTTTTAATTTACTTGTTTTTATATCTGTTATATCTTTATTTTCATCCTCTATGTACATGTTTCCACTTTCATCCGTCCTATAAATAGCTATATTATCACCTTTTATCCCTACAACATATTTATTAGGCATATATTTATCCTCTTCTTTCACAAGAGACAATATATGATCTTTAAATTCTTCAACTTTATATCCTTCTTTAGAATATATCTTTTCAATATCTTCTTTGCCTTTTCCAACTAGATCTACATTATCTGATACTTTTGTTTCCCTTACAGTTATGGTGTCTCCACTCTTTTTATACTTTATTTTAAATATTATTTTAGATTCTTTATCCAACACTTCATTTCCTGTACTACCTACAGCTAAAGAATCTTCTTTTATATCCTCTTGTTTAACTTGTCTTTTACTGCTATCTACCTCATTATTTCTTAATTTTATTGAAGTTATATAGTAAACAGACACAAATAACACAAACAATGAAACAATTATAATTATAACATTTCTTCTTTTTACATCCATAATATCCCTCCTAGGAATATTATGGACAAATATGCAAACTCTTATTCACTAAATAAGGAAATTACGCCGTAACGGCCTTTAAAGGTTGAAAATTAAAACAAGAAATACTTTTAGTCAATAGATAGCTATAAAAATAAAGAATACTAGTATTTGTGCCCTAATATTTAAGCTAGCGTCCTAATGTCACGTCCTGTGGCAACAGGGCTAAGTAAACGTCCTGTTTACTTCACGCTTAAATATTATTTCACAAATGAAGTATTCTAATTATTTTTCTAGATATCTATTTTCTCTAAAAGTATTTCTTGTTTTAATACCTTTAAAATCGGAGATTTTTGGGATAGTTAGTATTTATTTTTGTATGTAAAAGCTTTAATTTTAACAAAAATAAGTGGCGTAGCCATTCAAGTAAAATCTGTATAATAAAAAAGGTATATATTTATAAGGTTAGTAGAATTTATAACAACTGCGATTTGTAAATTATTAACTAAATTAATTTATTTATTTTATTAAATTGTTTTGCTAACGCAAATAGCTTTAAGTGTAATTTAAATTCATATAAATATTATGAAGGATACGATTTTTTGATATGCTACGCATGAATTTTCTAACGAAAATTTTTAAAATATCTAAATAACTTAATAAAGAAAAATATAATTGTGGATTTTACAAAACAGAGTAGAGTAAAATCTTCCTTTGGTGCCTCGTGCTCTACAGGAAATTATCTTTAAAGAGTTATGCTAACTTCCCTTAGTTTAAAAAATAGGGATATGTGGTGTAAAAGGCATTTGAACAAGATTAGAGATTCTTAGTTGTTTTTGCAAAATATATGTATGTTCCAAATTATTGTCTGAGCGTTCAGCGAGTTATGATTTAGAACCATATATTTTAAGAAAAAACAAGTTAGAATCTCTTATTGAAGTGAGTTGCCTTTCTAACCACATATCCTTTTTTTAAACCAAGGGTAGTATATTCCCTTTTAAGTCGTAATTTTCTTATATTATTACTCTTCCCATCCTTCAGGGAATTCTGCATTGTGATATACATTTTGCACATCGTCATCATCTTCTAAAACATCTAGCATCTTTTGAAATTTAGTTGCTGTATCTTCATCTATTGCTGTATATGTATCTGGGACCATCTTAATCTCTGCTTCTAAAAATTCTAATCCTTCTGATTCTAGAGCCTCTCTAACAGTTCCAAAATCTTCTTGAGAAGTTGTTACAACATAAACCTCATCTTCTGACTCAAAGTCTTCTGCACCTGCATCTAATGCCATCATCATAAGTTCATCTTCATCTAAGCCATCTTTCTTTTCTATAACGATTTGCCCCTTAGATTGGAACATAAATGATACACAACCTGTTGAACCCATGTTTCCGCCTTGTTTTGTAAAAGCGTATCTTACATTCCCTGCACTTCTATTTTTGTTATCTGTTAACACATCAACTAGAACTGCTATACCTGCTGGACCATATCCTTCATATGTAATAGTTTCATAGTCTACAGCATTAAGTTCTCCTGACGCCTTCTTTATAGATCTTTCTATTGTATCATTTGGCATATTATTAGCCTTTGCTTTTGCAATAACGTCTCTAAGTCTTGGATTTGAGTCCGCACTTGGACCTCCTTGCTTAACTGCTACCACAATTTCTTTACCTATTTTAGTAAAAATCTTTCCTCTTTTAGCATCCACTTTGCCTTTTTTAGCTTGTATGTTATGCCATTTTGAATGTCCTGACATGTTATTTCCTCCCAACCTTATTAATAGAAAAATTTATATAAATTCTATTTTTAAAACTATTTTTATTAGTATATTTATAATTGAAAATACTAATATTTAAATGCAAATTCACTAAATTATTATATCATAGAGAAAGTTAAAAATTCAAATTTATTGCTCATCTTCAAATAGCCTATTATCCATTTTAAAGTAGAAATTTTCATCTCCTTTAATTATTTTACAATTTCCGTTGGTTATCTCTAGAACTTTCTTTTCTATTGTAGATATAATATTTACTTCACAAAACATAGTTAAACTAACTTTTTCTGTATATTCTATATCTTCTATATGCCAAAGATTTTGTTCAAACAAATACTGTATTTTACCTAAAGCATCATATTCCACTATGAAAGTTATAGATTTACCTTTAACTTTTTCAACTATACCTGCATCTTTTATGGCTACGGCAGCCCCTTTTGAATAAGCCCTTACTAGTCCACCTTTACCTAAAAGTATTCCTCCAAAATATCTTGTAACTACTATAGCTATATCTGTAACTTCATTCTTTTTTATAACATCTAATACCGGTATACCACCTGTTCCTTGGGGCTCACCGTCATCACTATATCTTTGTATTCCCATGTTTTCCCCAATAACATACGCATAAACATTATGTCTTGCTTCTTTTTCTTCGCTTTTAACTTGATTTATAAAAGCCTTAGCTTCTTCTTCTGTATAAATCCTTTGCGCTCTTCCTATGAAAGTAGACTTTTTTTCTTCAAATTCATCTTTTCCAAAGTTTTTTATAGTAAAATAGGACATTTACATACCTCTTTTCTATATAGGGTCATTTATTTCTTGTAAATATTCATCTACTGCTTTTAATATATAATCTTTATCAGTTTTATTTTTTATATATATAATTTTTTCCTTTGCTTTTGTGCTTTTTAATTTTTTTAAGGCTTTTATAGCATAAGTTACAACCTGAGAATTCTCATCTTCTAATGCCCTTATTAAAATAGTTTCTCCTTTAATACTCCCTATTTTACCTAAGGCTGAAACTGCCATCCTTCTTATATTTATAAATTTATGTACTGATGCTTTTAAAAGTATGTCAATTCCTTCTTCATCTTTCAATTCTCCTAAAATCCAAACTGCTGCTTGTTTATCTTTAGGATACATATCTCCATAATTATTTTTTATAAAAAAAATTAAATCCTTTTTTATTTTACTTTCTAATCCATTTATAACTTCTATTTTATCTTGCTTTCCTGAGTTAGCTATTTGTTTAAATAATTCTTCTACATTAGAACTTTTAGCCAGTATACCATATTTAATCTTACCATCCAGTATGTGTTTCTTTATAGTGGATTTATCCAAATTTCTAATCTGACTCAAAGTTTCTATATTTTTCCCCTCTAAGTATAAGAAGTAGGTTATTTGTTCTTGGGAGTATTTATCTATATTGTTCCAATCTATATCTACTAAATTTTTATTCATACTCCTCACCTTTCTTAAAACACTTAAATTATATAAACCTTTTGTAAAATTTAATACAAAAATTCATAAAATCAATTTATTTTTATCTATATTAACTTAATCTCTTTTCTAATATATCATTTATTTTATTTATACCTAATTCTATTTCTTCTATAGTATTTTCTGAAAATCCTAACCTAAAATATTTTAAACCTTCCTTAGGATTTTTATAAAAAAGAACTCCTGGTGTAATTAAAACTTTGTTTTTCATACATTCATTGAAAAGTTCCATGGAATTTATATTAGCATTCTCCTTTATTTTTATATAAAAGTGAAGCCCTCCCCCTGGATTTTGTAATTCTACTTTATTTTTTAATATGTTTTGTATCGTATTTTTAGTAAATTCATATTTTGGTACATAAATTTCATATAAATAATTTATGTATTCCTTCCATAATCCCTTTATTAAATACAAATCTAAAGCTCTTTGCATTAAACTTGATGTAGATATATCTGTATTTATTTTACAATTTTGAATTTGTTCCCTTAAATCTTTAGGTGCTATTACATAACCTATTCTTATTCCTGGTAAAAATATTTTTGAAAAACTTTTTATATATATAACTCTATCATTTCTATCTAAACTTTTAAAGGTTATGTATTCTATATTCTTATCATATATTAATTCAGATAAATAATCATCTTCTATTATATAAAAATCATATATAGTTGCTAAATTTAATATGGCTTTCTTCTTTTCTAAGCTACAGCTTATACCTGTTGGATTTTGAAAATAACTCATAGTATAAAAACATTTAATATTATTTTTTTTAACTATCTTTTCTAATTCTTTTATATTTACTCCATCCTCTTCCATAGGAACTTCATATATGTTTGCTCTTCTCCATTTAAAAACTGAAAGTGCTCCACTATATGTAGGTTTTTCTATTAAAACATTATCATTAACATTTATAATAGATTTTGATATTATATCAATTCCTTGTTGTGCTCCTGAAACTATAAGTATATGATTTTTTTCTATTTTGTTATTCCAAAACACTTCTGATATATGCTGTCTAAGTCCTTCAAAGCCTAATGTTTCCTGATAAACTAAAGCATCCTTTCCATCCCTATCCAAAACTTCGTTTAATATGGATTTAAAAGATTCCACGGGAAATAAATCTGAACAAGCACTTTCCCCTATAAAATCTATATAACATTTAAAATCTTCTTTATCTATGGATTTTATTGAATCTGAATATTCTTTTCTTAAATTTCTACTAATCTCTTTTTTCTTTGCATAGGTACCGCTACCTATCTTTTGTATGGCATATCCGTCATTTTCCAATTTTTTATATGCATTTATTACAGTTACCGTATTTATACCTAATAAATTTGCTAATTTTCTTATAGATGGTAGCTTTTCATTGTCCTTAATTTTATTTTTATCTATCATATTTTTTATATATTTATATAGTTGAACATATTTAGGTATAGAGTTCTCCTGAAAAATTAGTATATATTTCTCCATAAGACTGTCCCCCATATATATTTTTAATTACCTAAAAAACCTATTTAGTTGTGAAGTACTTCTTAGTCTTAGATTAAATTTACTTATAAAAAATAAAATTTTTCATTTAATCTTCTTATAAGAAATTATCCCTGTTCATAACTATCCTTTTACTACTTATAAAATATAAATGTATTAAATCAGATAGTAATAAAACAAACTTTACTTAACTAAATAGGTTGATATTTTTAATAGAATAAAATTTATTATATTTAATTTTTTTAATAGTCTATAATTGTTGTTAACCTCTAAATAAAATAAACATTTTCTTCGAAAATTAGTTCTCCTTTTTTATTTTTTAATTTTCTACTCTGTTTTTTTATTATATTCTTATAATAAAGATATTCTAATATATCTTCCATACTAATTGAGTAACATTTAAATAGCTCATCCATTAAAATATCTTGAGAACTTAAAAATGTATCCTTTTCTTTCATATAATTAAGCAATAATGATGTAATGTTTCTAATATTATCATTTAAATATATTTTAATGTATTCTATCAATCTAATTATTGATTCTTCAATATTATCCTTATTAAAAAATAAATCATCTACTATATTTTTAAAGTCATCATCTAGACTAGTGGCCATATTTATCACATCTTTACTGATCATATATCCAGAAAAATTAACATATAATTTTGAAAAAGCCTCTGTAAGTTTCACAGAATCACTATAAGCTGTATAAAGGCCTCTATTTTTTAAATATTTCTTACATACTCCTATATACTTAAAAATCTCATCTAAATAAACTAAATTCCATCTTTCTCTATCAATATCTGGATAATATCTTCCCCTGTCATACCAAGAACTTATAGAACTATCTTTTGAAAATACTAGCCTTGAAGAAGCAAATATTCTATGGGTTTTGCCCCCCCTTAAATCACACTGGTATATTTTATTTAAATTTTTTTTATCAATTATTTTAACATGAATAGGAACGTCCTCTTCTTGTGTATATATTTTTTCCACCTTAATATCTTCATTTATTACAACAAATAAGTCTATATCCGATTCTTCCCACAAATCTCCTGTGACCATACTACCAAATACCATTACAGCCAAAACAGATTCATTATTTTTTAATCTATCTATAACATTATTAAAAGCTGTTTGATACTTAATTATATTATCATTCAAGCTGATCCTCCTCCCTTTTTTAAAATAATTTAATTTTCAAAATAATGGCACAGTAAAAGTTTCTCAATTCTTTATATTATATAATACTTATTGGAGTTATTACAACTAGTAAGCATTATATGTGAAATTTTTCTTTCATATATGATATTTATACAATAATTTTTTGTATATATTCCTTTTTTTCATTACAACAATTATTACAACTAAAAATATGTAAGCAATAATCCTCATAGTCCTGTATAGGCCATGTTACACTGTATGGATCCATATAATCATGAATTACGCCCCTATCTATTAACTCCCCTCCACATTTATCACAACAATATTTTACTGTATTTAATTTATTACATATTGGACAAACTTTCTCCATATTATATCTTCCTTTCTATATTTTAAATTGTTTTTATTTCTATACCATAATCAAAATAACATAATAAAAATTTTTATATAGATTAAACTAATCTTTATTTATTATTATTTCCATTTTAAAAAAATAAGCCATAAATCTAAAAGATTTACAGCTTATTTTTTATATTTTATTTAATTAAGCTTCTACAAACTCTGATTTAGGTAATCCACACAAAGGACATACCCAATCTTCTGGAACATTTTCAAAAGCTGTTCCTGGTGCTACTCCATTATCTGGATCTCCTTGTTCTGGGTCATATATATATCCGCAAGCCTCACATAAATATTTTTTCATAAACAATTCCTCCTTATAATCACATTTAATTAATAATAATTATTTTGTAATTATTATATTCTACACTTTGCTAATAATTCCTTTTTCTATTTGTTACTTTTTAATGAAGAATTTAAAAAGTATATTTTTTATTTTTTATTAAGTAGAAATTCCCGGCACTTATTATAAACTTCAGTATCTACCTTTGTTTTAATGTAAGTTCCTTTTTCTCTATATTCTTCTTCTATTATTTTACTGTTTCTATGCAAAAATGCTACTGTTTTTTGTTTATCGTAAGGAATTATATACTCTACTTCTGCTAATTTATATGGCAATGTTTCCTCTATTAGCTTTAGCAAGTCTCCAAGATTTATACCTAGTCTAGCGGATATTTCTATAACCTTTTCATCTTTAAATTTATCTCTGAAATAATTTAATCTTTCCATTGAGACTTTATCTATTTTATTAAATACTAATATTATTGGTTTATTTTCTGTTCCTAATTCCTCTAATACATTATCAACTGCATCTATTTGTTTTTCTGCTGTATCTGATGAAATGTCTATTACATGTAGAAGTAAATCAGAATAAATAACTTCTTCTAATGTAGATTTAAAAGCTTCTACTAATTCATGAGGAAGTTTCCTTACAAAGCCTACCGTATCTGTCAATGTTATGATTTCGTTGTTAAGTAATGATATTGCTCTAGTTGTGGTGTCTAGTGTAGCAAATAACATATCTGCTTCAAAAACCTTTTCTTTATTTTGTGCACTAGCTATTCCCATATCACATAACTTGTTTCTTAATGTAGATTTACCTGCATTAGTATATCCAACTAAAGAAACCTTAGGTATATCATTTCTTTTACTTCTTTGAGTTTCTCTAACCTTTTTTATTTTATATAACTCTTTCTTTAAATCGTAAATTCTTTCTCTTATATGTCTTTTATCTGTTTCTAGCTTTTTTTCACCTGGCCCTTTTGTACCTATTCCTCCACCTGTTCTTGATAGAACTAATCCTAATCCTGCTAATCTTGATAATCTATATTTTAATTGTGCAAGTTCTACCTGTATTTTACTTTCTCTACTTTTTGCTCTCCTTGCAAATATATCTAATATTAATGTATTTCTATCTATTACTTTAGTTCCTATAGATTCTTCTAAATTTCTTATTTGAGAGGCAGAAAGTTCATCATCAAATATTACCGCATCTGCATTTAAAGCCTGCCTTATTAAGGCTATTTCTCCTACCTTACCTGTGCCTATATAATAGGCTGAATCAATTTTATTTTTATTTTGTAAGACCTTTTCCACAACTTTTAAATTACAAGCCTTAGCTAATTCTTCTAATTCATCTATACTTTCTTCATCATCAATACTAACAAGTATAACCTTTTCTTCTTCCTGATCTTCTAATTCTTCATTTTTCAAATTTTGTTCTATATAATTTATTTCATTTAATAAACTAAAGTCTAATAGGCTATTTATATCTTTAAAATGCTTTTCCTCTATACTTAATTTACTATCCTCCATAGTACAAAATGCCACACCAAATCCTGTTATCTTTTCATACTCTACTCCTATAGCTACCATACAATCTAATTTTAATTTTAATAATGCAGATAAATCTACTGAAGAAAGTTTAGGATTACCATTTGGATGAGTATGAACAATTCTTATACCGGAAAGCTTATTGGTTTTGATTTCCACCTCCGGCATTTCTACAGTTGTACTATCTCCTACGGAAACTGCTACTATACTACCTTTTCTAGATATTCCCACACTTATTTCTCTATTTAATTGTTCTGTTAATTTGCATAATACATTCATTAGCTCTTCATTAATGATGTCATTCTTTTCTATTTTCATTTCATATATTTCTTCTAATTCCTCTAAAACGGTTTTTCTTATTCCATCAATATTACCATATATCATTTAATATCTACCTTTCCATATAAATTATAATAAAAAGATTTATTAGGCTTTACCCTATACCTTGACAACTTTCATATAATTTTATACTATAAAAACAATATTGTAAATATACATAATGTATGTATGTATTGGAGGATTATCATGGAAGGAAAAAACAGAAACATATTAATAAGTAAAGAAGAAATAGCAGGAAAAGTTGCAGAGATTGGAGAAAAAATTTCAAAAGATTATAAAAATAAAAACTTATACATATTATCTCTTTTAAGAGGGAGTTTTATATTTGCTGCAGATATTGTAAGAGAAATAGACGTACCTACAAAAATAGGATTTATGACTACTTCTAGTTATGGTCATGAAGAACAATCCTGTGGCAATGTTAAAATAGTAAATGATATTCCTGATGACATCACAGGCTACGATGTTATTATTGTAGATGATATAGTTGATACAGGAATAACTATGGAATTTGTTATGAATCACGTAAAATCTCTTGGTGCTAATTCTGTAAAATCCTGTGTTCTTCTTGATAAACCTGAAAGAAGAAAAGTAGATTTAACGCCTGATTATTCATGCTTTACCATCCCAGATGTATTTGTGGTTGGCTATGGTTTAAATTATGGAGATTATTATAGAAATATACCTTATGTTTTTAATTGGGAAGAATAATAAAAATGTAAAGCCTTGTAGGCTTTACATTTTTATTTAATTTTTACTATTTAATTTAAAGCCTGCATCTTCTAGTTTCATATCAATAGCAGTATTTGGTGTATTACCTACTATAATAGTTTCACAGATTGGCACCTGATTTTTAACTTCTATTTCCTTAGTTTTCATAGGTAAAATAATCTTAACTTTACTCTTAACTTGAACGGAAATAGTGTGTCTTGTTTGATTTATTCCTGCACTATTAAAGTTGGATAGATATTTAGTTTCTATATATCCTATAGGTTCTATTTTAACTCTTATATTAGGACCGTAATAAGCAAGGAAATTATTTTTCAATACATATCCCGCAGGAAAAGTTATGCCCATATTTTCTAATTTTTTAAGTTCTTTTTGTGATTCTAAAGAAACATCACAGGCAATTTTGTTCATTTTTAAAGTATCTGCTTTTAATAAAGTTATATCTCCATTAACATCTTTTTCTATATTTATTATATCATCATAATTAAAATTTTTAGAATATTCATTTATTATAGCCTTGTTTATTATTTCTGTTATTTTTATCCTAATCTCCCCTTCTGCCATATCCAGCATACTAGGGGTAACTGCTCTATCAAAGACATATAGAAAAGCATTCAAAAATAAAATAAAAAATATTAATATAATTATAATCCTAATCTTTTTATTTTTTATAATCCTATCCTCCTATTTCTTATATATTATATTTTTACTTTAGATAGTAATAATTTATTCATTCTTAAATAATAATTAGGATTTTTTCTATTTATTCATAAGTAATTCAATATGTGTTATAATATTAAAAATAATGTTTTATTTTACCCTAACTAAGGAGGACAAATATATATGGGAAAAAAGAAAAAAAAGCGCAAATCTAGCGCCTTTAAAATAATACTTAATGTCTTTTTAAGTATTTTCTTAATAGCTGGAGTAGCCTTTGGGGGAATTGTGTTTGCTATGATAAAAACAGCTCCTCCACTAAATGTACAGCAAGTTCTCACTTTTGATGAGCCCTCTATACTTTATGATGATAAAGGTCAATATATGGATAAAGTTATAACTAACGAACAAAGAATTGTAGTTGATTATAAAAATGTACCCCAAAATTTAAAAAATGCATTTGTAAGTATAGAAGATGAAAGATTTTATAAACATAGTGGAGTTGACATAAAAAGATTTACTGGTGTCATATTAATTAATGTAACTAATAAAATAAAAGGAAGTTCCAAGCTTCAGGGAGCCTCTACTCTAACTCAACAGTTAATAAAAAATACAGTTTTATCCTCTGAAGTTTCTATTAAAAGAAAAGTTCAGGAAATGTACTTATCTATACAACTAGAAAAAGAACTATCAAAGGATCAAATTTTAGGTGCCTATATGAATAGTATATTTTTAGGTGGAAATGCTTTAGGAGTAGAGGCAGCATCAAAACAGTATTTTAATAAAAGTGTAAAAGATCTATCTTTAATAGAATGTGCTTTTATTGCTGGAGTACCTCAAAGTCCATCAGTTTACTATCCCTATTCATCTGTTGCTAAGAAAAACCCTTCTATTTATTTAAATAGAACAAAAACTGTTTTATATAAAATGTTAGACAATGGATATATTACTCAAAATGATTATAATAAAGCTTTAAAGGATTTAGATAGTAAAAAACTTGCCTTTGCTAAACCATCTGCTCCTAACAATAAGTTAGACTATGAATGGTTCTCTATTCCTGCTATTGAGCAAGTAAAAAAAGATTTAAAAGCTCAATATAAATATGATGACAAACAAATTCATAATCTTTTAGTTAATGGTGGCTTAAAAATATACACTACCATGAATAAAAATTTACAAGATAAAACTCAAAATACAATAAATAATGCCTATTATTTAAATTCTTATAAAAGTAATGGTATGATATATCCTCAAGCCTCTGCTGTAATAATGGACTATCATAATGGTGAAGTAAAAACTATAATTGGAGGTAGAGGTAATCAACCTGCTAGATCTTATAACAGAGCAGCTTCTTATAACTATCTAAGGCCTGCTGGTTCTAGTATTAAACCTCTTACAGTATATAGTGCTGCTATAGATAGTAAAAAGGCCACTGCGGCTACTGGATTTGAAGATTCCCCAATTCCAGATAATATAGGACGTAAATATAGCTCTGGAGCACCTTATAACCCTAGAAATACTCCTAATATTTATTATGGATATGTAAATGTAAGAGAGGCCTTAATGCACTCTATAAACGTAATAGCTGTAAAACTTGTAGATAAAATAGGACTAAATACTAGTATACAATATGCTGAAAAATTTGGAATTCCTATAGATCAACATGATAGGACTAGTATAGCAGCTCTATCCTTAGGAGAATTACATAAAGGAACTAATCCTTTAATAATGGCTCAAGCCTATGGAGTATTTGGCAATAATGGAACCTATACAGAAGCAAAGTTATATACAAAAGTAGTAGATAGAACAGGTAAAATTATTTTAGAACCTAAAACTCATACAAAGAAAGTTCTTTCACAGGAAGCTGCTTTTATAACTTATGATATGCTTCAAGGTCCTGTAAGTGAAGGTGGTACTGGACCTCAAGCTAATTTTGGTAATATGGAGGTTAGAGGTAAAACCGGTACATCTAGTGATATGAAAAATTTATGGTTCTGTGGATTAACTCCTTACTATTCTGCTGCGGTTTGGATAGGTAATGACAATTCCTCTACAGTAAATGGAGTATATAGTAGCACTGCTGCTAAACTTTGGGGGGATATTATGAAAGAGTTCCATGTTAATCTTCCCTATAAACAAGTTCAAAAACCAGCTAGTGTTGTAACTGCTAATGTAGATAGAATTTCTGGTAAACTTCCAACCCAACTCTCTTATAGAGATCCTAGAGGAAGTACAGTATATAATGAATTTTTTATAAATGGAACTATTCCAACAGAATATGATGATATACATGTAGAAACTCAAATAAATAAATTAACTGGTAAATTAGCAAGTAAATTTACCCCTTCATTCCTTGTAGAATCTAGGGTATTCTTAAAAAGAGATTACTCTCCTGGTGTAGAACTTTTAGATCAACAGTGGGTTCTCCCTTATTCTATAGATGAAGGAGTAAGCTTACCACCTACTGTTGAAAAAAACAACCCTAATATTAAAGATAAAGATAAAGACAAGAATAAAGATACAGACAAGAATAAAGATAAAAATAAGGATAAAGATAAGAATACCGCATCAGATAAACCTAATTCAAATAATAACAATAGCAACAACAATAACAATAACAATACTAAACCTCCTGAAAATAATTCAGATCAAAACCAAGAAGACAAAAATAATAAAAATAAACGATAAAAAGAATAAAAACTCCTTTTAGGAGTTTTTATTCTTTTGTTTTAGGATTAAATATTAAAGACATTATATATCCAAATACAATGGCCGCAGTTATTCCTCCTGCCCCGCCTTTTATTCCTCCTGTAAAAGCACCTATTAATCCTTTAGCTTTAACTTCTTTTATAGTAGCTTTAGCTAATGTATATCCAAAGCCTGGTAGCGGTATTGTAGCTCCTGCTCCTCCTATATCTATAATATAACCATATATATTTAAGGCTCCTAATATAACACCTAACGTAACAAAACTCACTAAAATTCTTGCAGGAGTCAATTGAGTAGTGTCCATTAATATTTGGGCTATAACACAAATTACTCCACCTACTATGAAAGCACTTAAATAACCCATAAACATCCCTCCTTTTATCTTTCTATAGCAACCGCATGGGCAATACCCGGTATACTTTCTCCCTGCTGTGATGATGTAGTACTCATCAATGCGCCTGTAGAAACTAGTAAAGCTCTCTTAAATTTACCACTTAATATATTTTTATATATGTACCCACATCCTACTACTGCAGAACATCCACATCCACTTCCACCAGCCTCAGTATCCTGTTTTTCATTATCAAATATTATTTCTCCGCAATCTACATATACATCCTTTATATTATATCCATGTTTTAATAAAAGTTTTTCTGTTAATTCTCTACCAACCTTGCCCAAATCACCTGTTGCAATAATATCATAATCTTTTGGAGTTCTTCCTGTATCCTTAAAATGTTGATATATGGTAGCTACTGCTGCTGGCACCATAGATGATCCCATATTGTCTGCATTTTTAACCCCATAATCCTTTACTTTTCCTATAGTTACATAAGTTATACAGGGATAATTCCCTTCTTTACCTAAAACCATAGCACCTGCTCCCGTAACTGTCCACTGTGAAGTTGGAGCTCTTTGTGCCCCATATTCTAATGGAAATCTAAATTGTCTTTCCGCTGCTGAAAAATGTGAAGAAGTAGCTGCTACAGCATAATTTGCAAATTCTCCATCCATTAACATAGATGCCACACTTAATGATTCTGTCATTGTAGAACAAGCTCCATATAATCCTATAAAAGGTATATCTAAATTTCTTGCTGCAAAACTTGAAGATATAGTTTGATTTAATAGATCTCCAGCACATAACATATCTATATCTTTATCCTTTAAATTACACTTTTTTATAACATCTGAGATAGCAGTAGATAACATTGCACTTTCTGCCTTCTCAAAGCTTTCCTGATTGAATAAATCATCTTTTAATACTACATCAAAATAATCTTTTAAAGGCCCCTCTCCTTCTTTAGGACCAACTATACTAGTAGTACCTATTATTTTAGGTTTACTATCTAATTTTAAAGTTTGCATGCCAATTTTTTTATTCACTGTAAACTCCTCCAATTCTAAATTAAAGTTTACTCATTATAAAGTATATTATTCCTACTATAACTGAAGAGCCTATACCATAAACTAAAACTGGTCCAGCTATAACAAACATTTTGGCTGCTACCCCAAAAACATATCCTTCTTTCTTAAATTCCATAGCTGGCGATACAATAGAATTGGCAAATCCAGTTATAGGTACTACACTTCCTGCTCCGGCAAATTTGGCTATCTTATCATATACTCCTATCCCTGTTAAAAATGCACCTATAAATACCATTACTATAGATACATAAGTTCCTACTTCATCTTTTGGAATTCCCATGTTCAAAAAAAAATTATTAAAAAACTGTCCTACATCACATATAAGACCTCCCACTATAAAAGCACTTACACAATGTTTAAAAATTTGTGGTTTCGGCTCTACTTTAGGAGATAAATCATCAAAATCTTTTCTTAATTTTTTTTCATTTAATGCCATAACTTCACTCTCCTAAACAAAATTTTATTACTTATAGTGTTTACAATATATAAATTTTTACTCAAAAATTTACTGAAAAAATATTATTTAATCTACCCTTTTTTCCTGAAAAATAAAATTATTTATTAATGAAATTAATAAATTTGAAAAAATATAATTTTATACAAAAATAAAAAACCATATGAAAATATGCATATGGTTTTTATACAGTAAGTTTTTCTTTCATTAATTTTAATACTTTTTTTTCTATTCTTGATACTTGTACTTGACTTATTCCTAGTTGTTTAGCTACTTCTATTTGAGTTTTATCTTTAAAGTATCTTAGTATTATTATTTGCCTTGACTTAATATCTAAATTTTTAAGAGCCTCTTTTAATGCTATATTATCTATAATTTTATTATCTTCCTCTGTATTTTCACTTATTTTATCAATAAGTAGAACTGGTGCTCCATCATCTTGATGTATAACATCATATAAATATTGAGGAGAACTTGATGACTCTGTAGCCATTAATATTTCATCTACAGTATATCCTGAAAACTGTGATAATTCTTCTATAGTAGGTTCTCTATTTAATTCTTTACAAAGCTTTTCTTTATCATAATGTAATTTTTTTGCCGCTGTTTTTATACTTCTACTTACTTTTATTATTCCGTCATCCCTTAAGAATCTCTTTATTTCTCCCATTATCATAGGAACTGCATAGGTTGAAAATTTCACATTATACTTTGTTTCGAAATTATTTATAGCCTTTACTAAACCTATACATCCTATTTGAAATATATCATCATATTCATATCCTCTATTTAAAAATTTTTTACTTATTGCTGAAACTAAGGGTAAATTTACTTCTACTAATTTATCTAAAGCTTGTTTATTTCCGGATCTTGCCTCTTCCATAAGTTCCATGTTGTCTTCAAAACTTTTAGTTTCCATGATTACCTTTTCACTATTCATATTATTCACCTAACTTAATTATTTAAAAACCTTTTTCATAATTATTTTGGTTCCCTTCCCCTTTTCTGAATGAACTTGAAGACTATCCATGAATGTTTCCATAACCGTAAATCCCATACCTGATCTTTCTAAGTCTGGTCTTGATGTATATAATGGTTGTCTAGCCAATTCTATATTATCTATGCCATCACCATTATCTGAAATTATTACTGTAACTTCTCTTCCTTTTATTTCACTTTCAATAGATACCAGTCCCTTTTTGCTATTTTCATATCCATGTATTATTGAATTAGTAACTGCCTCTGATACAGCTGTTTTAACATCTGTTATTTCATCTATTGTAGGATCTAACTGTGATATAAAAGCCGCTACTGATACTCTAGCAAAACTTTCATTTTCTGACTTACTTAAAAATTCTATTTTCATTTTGTTTTCATACATCTTATAAATCCCCCCATTATAAGTTCTCTACGGCTTCATCCACACTGTCATAAAGATTTACTATTTTAAACATACCTGAAAGTTCAAATACTCTTCTTACTGCTTCTTGTACATTAGTTAAACATACCTTTCCATTCCTCAATGATAATTTTTTATATCTTCCTATAACCACTCCTATACCTGAACTATCCATAAAGTTAACTTTACTAAAATCTAATATTAATTTATTTAAATTTTCTCTATCTAACCTATCGTCAATTATATTTCTAACTTCTTCTGCACTATGATGATCTAATTCTCCTGTCATAGTTACTATAAGTTTGTCTGCTTTTTTATCAAATTTTAGATACATACTATTCCCCCCAATTTCATGTTTTTTTTATAAATCGTCAATATTACTATTCTACACATGGAATAATTTTCCTTCTTTTTTTCTTTTATATCTCTTTTTAGTATTGTCCATATTTAATGCTTTTATTCATATTTTTCCTAAATTTCAAGTAAATTTTTTTTATGTTGATTATTCTAGAACACATTGTTATAATGTTATTTGATTATTTTCATTATTTAAAATTTTCGTTATGAAAGGAGATATCTATATGGATATGTGGCTTAAAGAAAATCAAATAAGCGATCCTGTGTTGCACTATAAATTTACAAAAACTCTATTAAATAAAAAAACCCCTTTTCAAGAACTAACCATGGTAAAATCAAAAACTCTAGGAAATATGCTTTTATTAGATGGTATAGTTCAAACTACTGAAAAAGATGAATATGTTTATCATGAAATGATAACCCATATCCCCCTTTTTACTCATCCAAATCCAAAAAAAGTATTAGTTGTAGGTGGAGGAGATGGTGGTACTATAAGAGAAGTATTAAAACACCCATCTGTAGAAAAAGCAGTATTATGCGAAATAGATGAAGAAGTTATAAAAGCTTCTAAAGAATTTCTTCCTACAATTAGCTGTGCTTTAGATAATCCTAAATGTGAAATTTTTATTGGTGATGGTATAAAATATGTACATGAACATAAGAATGAGTTTGATATTATAATAGTAGATTCTACAGATCCTTTTGGGGCTGCTGAAGGATTGTTTGGTGGAAGCTTCTATAAGGAAATATATCAAGCTCTTACTGATAAAGGAATATTTGTGGCTCAAACAGAAACTCCTTTTTACCTACCAGAAGTAGTAAAAAAAGTTTATGATGATGCCAAAACTGTATTCCCAATAACAAAATTATTTATGGCAGCTATTCCAACATACCCAAGCGGATATTGGAGTTTTACCATAGGTTCTAAAAAATTAAATCCAGCTGCAACTGATCTTTCAAATACTATAGATATAGAAACTAAATATTATACAAAAGCTTTACACAAAGCCTCTTTTGTATTACCTAAATTTGTGGAAGACTTAATAAAATAACAAAAAATTATAATATAATAACTTTTTATCTTTAATATATGAAAAGAGGGATATGAAAATAAAATCAGATCTATATAAAAAAGATTTTAAAATGCACAGTTTTATAAATTTTTATTTATTTTTTATATTATAAATTTAAAATAATAATTGTCATGCCATTTATACAATTTCTATATTCATATCCCTTTTTTAAAAAGTATACATTATAGATATCTTTCAAATGACTTTTCACTTAAATTAACAACTTATTTTGTATAAATTTTATTTCATTATCATTTAAATTAAAATATTTATATAAATCCTCTTCTTTATTTATCTTAATCATTGGTATTTTTAATTTCATTAATGTATTAGGATAATACTCATATAAACTACCACCTAATTTTTTACCAAAAGTTTTAAAATAAAACTCATATATATCACTGTTTAAAATAATCAATAAACTATTATAATCTATGGTCTCTTCCTTATTTATAGTTAAAGCATATATATCTGCACTAAAATATGTTCCTTTTCTATCTAAATAAAACTTATTTTTACTAGACTTATAGGGAAATATTATCTTTTTTTCTTCAAATATATTGAAATTTCTTCCCCACTGCAGTTCATACCACTTTCTCACCTTTTTCTTGCATTCTCGCCTATTTTCTAACTTATCCTTATATTTTTCAATATGCTTTATTATATTAGGATATTTATCTACATTATCTATTAAATCCGAATATATTATAAAGCTATCTCTAAAATTAATTCTTGCTCTATTTATATAACTGCTTTTTATCCAAGGCTTTATTATGCTTTTTTCTAAATTTTCCTTTTCTATAGTATTTTTATCAACTATAAAAGCCTTGTCGCATCCCGTAATAATACCTTGATAACTTGTACATGTTTCCTCTAAATTTTTATAAGTCTTTTTCTCTATTTTATTTATTATATCTCTGCTAACATCATCTATTAAAACCCATCCATCTTGTTTCAGTTCGGAGCTATGTACATAAAACTTTTCGTATTTATCTTCATAGTTAAAAAATAAGCCCATTTTTACTTTTTCACATCTACAAGGCTTTATAATTTCTACTTTATTACTAATACTTCTATCTATAAATATTATAGCCGGGTCTATACCTGCCCCTTTAAAAGGTCTTATACCATAAAAATCTAATATCTTATATACATTGCAATTTTCTTTTAAGTATTTCCTTAAATTATACCCACTTTTAGACTCCATAAAATATCGTGATGTTATAAAAGTTATTTTGCTATTTATGTTAGAATAATTTAGTGCATTAATAAAAAAACAATAAGATATATCTCCTTTATCCTTATATATATATCCATATTTCTCTTTTAATAACATTGAATATTCTTTATCTACAGATTTATGTCCAACATAAGGTGGATTCCCTATATATACATCAAAATTATTATTTATATCTTCTATTAAAAAATCTTTTTTCTTAAAATTGTTATTGTTATAATATCCTGTTAAATAAAACAAATCTATTATCAATATTTTTATAGCTATTGAATCAATATCAAAACCATATAAATTATTATCTAATATATGCTTGTTTATATATTGTTCTTTTAAATTTATATTATTCTTTTTATTTATCTCTTGTAAATTTTCCTTAAATATATTTTTTAAATAAAAAAAACAAGGAATCAAAATATTTCCACAACCACAAGAAGGGTCTAATATTTTTATAAATGGATTATTTATTATATCCTTTTTACTTATGGTATTTTCTATCATATAATTAGAAATCTCTTGTGGGGTGTATATAACTCCAGTTTCTTTTTTTCCTTTTATAATTTCATAATATTCTAAGGATATATTCTCATATTTACCAATAGATAACTTACGTTTAAAGTTATTAATAGCTTCATATTTGTAAATACTATTTATAGGAGATATTAATATATTAAAAATTTTTTCGATATTATCTTTAAATGCATTCATATTACTCACCACAATCTTTATTATTCTATAAAAAGTATAACATAGAAAAGGATAGGTGATTTACTTATGAATAAAAAAGTTATTTCTTATATTTTAGCTTCTTCTTTTTTATTATGCTCTTGTAATTTAAATGCTTCTAATCAAAAACTTAATGCAGACTTAGATAAAAATAATAAAAAAATAGAGGAGAATAACATAAAAACTAAATCTACAGATACTCAAGATAATACTGAAAATAAACCCCAAAATAGTAATGCCGATGAAAACGATAGTAAGAATAATGAAGAAGAAAAAAAAGATACTAGTACTAGCAGTAATATAAATAAATTTAAAGATGAATCTAATGTATCCCCTAAAGAAAAAGACTGGTTCTTTAAACCTAGCAAAAATAATGAGCCTGCTACTATCCCAGAGGATATGGAAAATGATCTTAATAAATATTCTGGATATTTTCTTGGTGATACCTCTAAAAAGCATTTATATCTTACATTTGATGAGGGCTATGAAAATGGCTATACTGGTAAAATATTAGATGTATTAAAAGAAAATAACGTTAAGGCAGCTTTCTTTGTAACTGCTCCTTATATAAAACAAAATAAAGACTTAATAAAAAGAATGGTTGATGAAGGCCATTTAGTTTGTAACCATTCTGATCATCATCCTTCTATGGCTTCTGTTGCCTTAAAAGGGAAGGAAAACTTTGAAAAAGAATTTACTGTAGTTGAAGATTTATACAAAGATATTACAAAAAAAGATATGCCTAAATTTTTTAGACCACCTATGGGTAAATACAGTGAATTATCCTTAAAATATACAGAAGACTTAGGTTATAAAAGTATATTTTGGAGTTTTGCCTATTATGATTGGGATAGAGATAAACAGCCTTCTCCTGAAAAAGGTAAGGAAAAAATATTAAATGGAGTTCATAATGGAAGTATCATTCTATTACATGCAGTTTCTAAAACAAATACTGAAATATTGGATTCTGTATTAAAGGAACTTAAAAATGATGGGTATGAATTTAAAACTTTAGAAGATTTACCTAAAAAATAGTTAATTTAATAGTAGTTTTTATATAATAAAAAGCTATGAGTTTAACAATATAATACTGTAAATTCATAGCTTTTTAATTTAAAAATAATTTATATTTTACAAAATTTCAAAAAAATGTTTTAAAATTACTTTTTAGTTTATATATTTTCTGTATATGAATTATGCCATTTATCTAAAAACACATATTCTCTCACATCTTTTTTAGGATGACTTTCTTTATTTTCATTTGATTCTCCTACAGGAGTCATGCCAACTACTTTATAATTTTGAGGTATATCTAATACACCTTTTACTTTATCTTCATCAAAAGCTCCTATCCAACAAGTACCGTAGCCTTCTGCTGTAGCTGCTAATATAAAATGCTCCATAGCTATAGCACTATCTACTAGATAATATTGTTTGTTTTCTATAGTACCAGATTTATCTGGATCCGCAACAACCACAGCTGTTACAGGTGCTACTCTTATAGCTTCTGAAGCTTCATCAGATTTATTTATTATAGCACTAGCTAATTCCATTCTTTTAGTTCCATCTTGTACTATTATAAATTTATAAGAAGTTTCGTTCTTCCAAGAAGGTGATCTCATAGCTGCATTTATTACTCTTGCCATCTTTTCTTTACAAATCTCTGCATTTTTAAATTTTCTTATACTTTTTCTATCTTCAATAACATCATAAAAATCCATAAAACACACTCCTTTTTCATTAGTATGTGTGTTCTTTATTTATAATATTCGATGTTATTTTTAACTTTTATCTCATAAATATAAGATTTAACAATTATAATCTTATATAATACTTATAGACAATCCATTCCCCAACATTGATTGAAAGTAAAACTAGATCTTAAATCTAAGAATTCTGTTTATTCAATGCTACTTTTAATAAAAATTTAGGTATAGATGCTAATCGTTTTATTCTATAAGGTTCTTTAACTACTCTATATAACCACTCTAAATTACAATCTATCATCCATCTAGGTGCTCTTTTTACTTTTCCCGCAAATACATCAAAACTTCCTCCTACACCCATATAAATCTTACAAGGAAGCTTATCCATATATTTACTTATAAATTTTTCCTGCCTTGGACATCCCATAGCTATAAATAAAGCATAAGGCTTTGACTCTTTAATATCTTCTAATATATCTTTACAATTATCCATATCAAAAAAACCATTGTGCTTACCTATGATATTTAAATTTCTATATTTTATTAATAGCTTTCTTTCACATTCCTTTAATACATCTTCCGTTGTTCCTAACAAATACACAGCTTTACCATTCTTATTACAATTTTTCAATATAGAGTCCATTAATTCAATACCTGCAATTTTTTCTTTCACAGGACTTTTTATAATTTTTGAAGCTAGAACAACTCCTACTCCATCCGGTATAATTATTGAATCTTTATCTGTAAAATTTTTAAATAATTCTTCATTATTTAGTCCATTATATAAAACTTCTGGATTACCAGAAATTATATTGACTTTTTCATATTTATCTATTATATTTAAAAGTTCTTCTTTACTACCATTAAATATACTATATCCTAACATTTCTGTTTTCATTTATTCACCCCTAAAATTAAAAATGCACAATATACATTAATTATAGTTATTATATCAAACTTTGTAAACAAACTATAATTAATGGTACTTGTGCAGTAATATTTCAGCTTATAATTAACAAACACTAATGTAGCTATCTATAAAATATTCAAATTATCTTTAGTTTTTAAACTAGTTTAACCAAAACTAATTTTATATTAAAAAGCTCCTTCATTTTTAAAGACTTTAAATATTGTTTGAAATAATATTTTTATATCATACCAAACTGAAAAATTCTTTATGTAAGTTAAATCATAATAAACAGTTTTAGAGAGCTCTATTTCTCCACGTCCACTAACTTGTGCTAATCCTGTTATCCCTGGAGTTACTAGTAACCTTTGAGCATACTCTTTTGGATAATGTTTAACTACATCTGGAATTTCTGGTCTTGGACCTACTAAAGTCATATTGCCTTTTAAAACATTAAATAATTGAGGTATTTCATCTAAACTAGTTTTTCTTAAAAATTTTCCTGCCTTTGTAATTCTATTATCACTCCTGCTTTGGAAAACAAAATTAGATATATCTTCTATTTCTAAGTCTATCTTTTTCTTTTTTTCTGCATCCACTACCATTGTTCTAAACTTATATATTACAAAATCTTTGTTATCTTTTCCTACCCTAATTTGTTTAAATAGCGCCGGGCCCTTTGAATCTAATCTTATCCATAAAAATAAAAGAAAATATATTGGAGATAGTACAATTATCCCTATTAAGGATAATATTATGTCTAAAAATCTTTTTATAACAAATTGCATTTTTTTACTTTTTATATCTTTTTCTACATCTATAATTGGCATTTTAAACTCCATTTTTAACCTCCTAATGACATTAAGCAACAGCTTTATTTTTTCTATCTTTTAAAAACATCTTAATATAAGATATAATGGATTTAACTTCTTTTCTATTTATATATACAATAAATAAAGCTATAGCAATATTTATATAAACATTATTATACAACACATCTAATGTTGCTAACAATAGCATAGAAGCTGTATTTAATATATAAAAACCTAATTTAAATTTAAACCATAGTTTTCTTGATATAAGTGTTCTTACCCAAAAGAATACTGTATAAGCTATTCCTGTGGCAATAGAAGCTCCTAAAGCTCCATACTTTGGTACCAATAAATAGTTTAAAATATAATTAACCACAGCTGCTATTAATGACACTATTATATTGTAAGATGTTTTTCTTGAAAAAGATATTCCTAAACAAGTTGATTCTGATACGGTATACATTATAGGTAACAATAATAAAAATGGAACTATAATAGCTGAACTAGCATACTTTGCATCCATTATTTTTATTATTAAATCCTTAAATAAAACTATACCTACAAACATAAAGTTCATAAAGCACATTAACATATTGCTTACCTTCATAAAATTTTCCTCTTTTACCTTTTCCTCATACCATCTAAAAGCAGTTGGAGTCCAAAAAGTACAAAATGCACTTTTAACTATATCTACTACCGCAACAATTTTAAATGCAGCAGAATATAACCCTATCTCTTCAAAAGTAGACCATTGTCTCATAGCTAGTTTATCCATAGAATTTAAAAACCAAACAATTACTGATGCTGGTATTAAAGGTAACCCAAACTTAAACATTTTATTTATTAAAGCTTTATTTAGTTTAAATTTAGTAAACCAATATTCTCTTGTAAAGAAGCATTCTACTATACACATAAAAACTAATGACACGAAACCTGCATTTATTATTCCCTTAAAACTTTTATCTATATATAAAAGATAAGGCACTAAAATTACTACATTTATAACTTTGCTTATTACATTAAAAAGAGAATACAATCTAGCTTTCTCTTCCATTCTTATCAATAATAAATTAAATCTATCTATAACTGAAAAAGGTAATGATAATGCTAAAATTACTACTATATACATATCTACAGTATCAATCATTAATATAGATAGTGGTTTATAAAAAATAATAAACAAAACTCCTAGTATTAATGAAAATATTAAAGGTACAATTAAGGAATTCCAAAATAAAGATTTTTTATCTTCCTCTGCATTAAACTCTCTAGTAAAAGATTGATCCATACCTAAATATATAAACATTGAACTAATACTCAAAGCCATTGTGTACATAGAAGCTTTTCCAAACTCTGCTGGGACTACAAAATATGTAGTTATAGGAACAATAAAAAAGCTAATAATGGCTGATAATATCGGACCCACTGAAAAACCAATAAATCTTTTTATAAACTCCTTGGGATTATCACTCATATTAATTTCCTCCTAAGATAAATGCATTCAATTATAACATATTTTTCATAAACATTATAATCTACAAAAATATATTTATAGTATTTTTAAATTTTATCATAAATAAATTCTTAAAATACTGTTTATACTATATCAAAATTAAATTTCCTTTACAATATAATTAAATATTTATTTTTTAAGTTTTAATATTTTTAATAATGGTTCTACTATATCTTGTATTTCCTTAACTTTAAGTAAATATATGGCTAAAGTATAACAGACTGCACCAATAACCATACAAATTAAAATTGATATACTACTCCCTTTCATTCCATCTCCTAAACTTAATAAAGTAAGTTTATTTATAATATTAACTATTATCCCCATAAACAAAGCAGATAAAATTACTTTTAGAAAGGATATAATTATATTTTTAATATCTATGCCATTTAATTTTTTATTTAAATCTAATAACATAACTATAGTTATAACAAATGCAGATATACTAGTCGCTAATGTAAGCCCCCTAACCCCTAAATATTTTATTAATAAAACATTTATCACTACATTTATTATTATGCCTATAAAACTATTAATCATAGGAGTTTTAGTATCTTTTATAGCATAAAAAGCTTTATTTAATATATCTCTTACCCCATAAGCTATCATAGCTGGAGTATATAAAAGTAATACTTGTGATGTTAAAGAAGCAGCATCCTCACTAAAGGCTCCCCTTTTAAAAATTACATTTATAAGTGGTTCCCTAAGAGTTGCAATTCCAACTGCTGCTGGTACCATTATTATAAGTATTATATTTATAGCTCTTCCTAATTCCACCTTATATTGCTTTTTATCATTTTTAGCAGCTAATTCAGATAGCGTTGGATAAACTATCATCGCTATCCCTATAGCGAATACTTCATAGGCCAATGTATTTATTTTATTTGCATTGTCCAATATAGTAGCTGCTCCCCCAAAAATAGTAGTAGCAAAAGCTCTATTTATAACAAGGTTTAATTGAATAACAGAAGTACTTATTATAACAGGCATTGTAAGTTTAAACATTTGCCTAGTTTTGCTATCCTCTAAATTAATATATGTACTATATTTATAACCCATTTTTTTATATTTAGGTATATTTATTATGAATTGTGCAAAGAAACCTAATACTGCAGCTATTGCAAAACCTACCATTCCATAGTTACTAGCTAAAAAGACTAGATATATAATATGGACTATATTAGATATCATGGCCATAGCTGAGGGTTCCAAAAATTGTTTATGAGATTGCAACACTCCTGTAATAACACTTTGTAAGCTTATGAAAATCAAAGATAGTAGCATTATTCTAGTTATTTTAATAGAAGTATTGAAAACAATTAAGTCTTTCTGAAATCCAGGACCAAAAATATAGATTATATATTTTGCAAATATTATCATTAATATAGTTAAGATAATAGTTCCTATGGAAAAGGTATTAAGCACATTATTTACAAATTTATTACTTTCTTTCTTGTTTCCACTTTCCAAATTCTCCGTATGAATTGGTATAAGGGTGGTAGTTAACCCATAACTTATAGTAGTCAAAAGGGACACTATACCCAATGAAAAATTGTATATATCTGTTATATCAGTAGCTCCAAATTTTGCTGCTATTAAAGAATCTCTTATTAATGCAAAGACTTTTCCTAATATTATTAATAGCATGACAAAAACAGAACTTTTTAAAGCTTTGTTTTCCTTCATTTAATCCACTCCAAAATACTAAATTAGATTTTTATAACACTCATAATAGGACTGGGAAAAACTCTCTATAGAATATTTATTAATTACAGTATCATATAAATTTTCACCTAAGATATGTAATTGATTTTTATTATTGTAGGCTTCCTTCATTTTATCATATATATCATGAGCAGAAGTAGGATCTATTAAAAAACCATTATCTTTATTTATAGTATAAGGTATATCTCCTACATCAGATGCTATTACAGGTACTTTTTTTATACCACTTTCTAATATAACTAAAGGTGGTGCTCCCCCTTCATTTAAAGAAGTTAATATACTTATATCTGCTATTTCTATATAATCCTCTATATTTTCTTTAAAACCTAAAAATATAATATTACTATTTAAATTTAGTTTGTCTACCTTTTCTTTTAAATTTTCCTCTTCTACCCCATCTCCCAGCAAAAGTAATTTTACATTTTTATATTCTTGTTCCAATTTGTAAAAAGCTTCAATTAATAAGTTATGATTTTTAATAGGATGCATTCTAGCTATCATTATATATACAACATCTTTTTCTTCAATATTTAATTCTTCTCTTAAATTATTATTAGCTTTTTTGCCTTTATAATAATTTAAATCTATTCCATTATTAACTATAAACTTTTTACTTTCTATATTATCTTTATCTAAAATATCTTTTATATAATTTGAAACACATATATGATTATTAAAACTCTTTATTCCTTTAACACTCAAAGGAGTAAATAAATAATATTTTAATTTATTATTTAAAAAGTCCTCTTTATAATTACTGTGTACAGTGGCTACTGTAGGTATACTCAATTTTTTATTAATAAAATAATGAGTGAAAAAAGCCTTCGCTCCATGAAAATTAGCTATGTCTATATTATTATTTCTTATATATTCTTCTATTTCTCTATTCATAAAACATTTACTACTAAATAATGTTGTTTCTATTCCTAGTTCTTTTGCTTTGTCATATAAAGGCCCTTCACCTATGCATCCTAATACAGTCTTAAATAAATCTTTAGAATAATGACATAAATTTAAAACATGCTTTCCACCACCACCTATGTCATTACCTGTTATAATTTGAAGTACTTTTATTTTAATCATCTCCTAGCATTCCATATTTCATAAACAGATTTCTAAGCTTCAGAGGAAGTTTTTACTCCCTCTAAAGCTTAGAAATCGTTATCCAGTGACGTAGTCGCTCTTTACTCCCACTTTAAAGAAGATGGGAGTATTAGCGGGTAGTTATCGGATAAATATAATGATATTTAAAAAAGGAGTTTTAAACAACTCCTTTTACAAACTTTTATTTTCAATATTGTATGAATAAGAATCACTTATAGCTAAAAATATAAAAAAGAAAGCTACTACTTTAGGTGCTGAGAAGAAATTATCTATGAAATTCATAAACATAAAGGCTACTGTAGACGCTGTAAATCCTTTATAAAAATGCCTATAAAAATTATTATCTACATTATTAGAGAACCTATTAGTTTTTATAAGTGAAGATATTAAAAATCCTATTAATGATATAAAACCTACTACACCTAATTCACATTGAGCTTTTAAATAAGCATTATGTGGATGGAAGTTTGCTTGAGCTTTATAGTGAGTTAAATGCTTAATTTTATTATAATATTTTGGATATAAAGTTCTATAATTTCCACTTCCAACTCCTAGTATAGGATTATCTTTTATCATTTTAATTGCAATTTCCCATAAACTTAATCTAGACAAATTTTGTGATAGATCTCCAACCTCTTTTAATCTATTCGCTATCTTAGGTATAAACAATATACCTATACTTCCCACTATAGCTCCATATATTAATTTATAATCAAATATGAAAATTAATGTTATATATCCAATAATAAGAGCTAACCATGCATTTCTTGAAAAAGACATTATTATATTAGAAAAAGCTATTATAGATAAAATTATAAATAAACTTTTTCGCCATCTATCTTTTTCTTTGATAGCTAAAATTATAAATGGGAAAATCATCAAAACAAAAAACGCACCTAAATTGTTTGAATTTTCTAAAGTTGATGCAACTCTTATAACAGACTCAAATTCTCCTTTATGACTTAATCCCGTCCCAACTAAATATTCATATATGCCTATTATACCTACTATAAAAGACATACATATACAAGAATAAATAATTCTATTTATCATTTCTTTCTTATACATCTGGTACTTAATTATAAAAAATAATATAATATAAGTACTCATTCTTATACATTCTTGTACAGCTAATTTTTTATCCGTAGCATATATAACTGATATTCCCATCATAATTACCCATAAAAATAGGAAAACAGAATTATAACTTGAGAAAAAATTTTTTATACCTTTAACAAATCTTTTTCTGCTTTCTTCATTTATTATTATATTTACCAAATACACCACTATAATAATAGCTAAAACACTATCTCCATTTATAGGTATATTTTTATATTTAAATTTACTTGGTAAAATTGGAAGTATAAATATGTATAAACATACAAGATATGACATTATACTGTTAAGTTTATTCATTATACTATCTCCCTAAATAAAATTTAATACAACCTAAAAAATCATAAACGAACATTAATATTTATACTAAACTATTTTAATAAATTTAATAAAATAGTTTCTAATTTTTTAGTTATACTTTCTCTTGAATAGTGTTCTATAACATATCTTCTACCGTTTTCCCCTAATTTTTGCTTAAGTTCTTTATCTTTATATAATTTTAGAACTGCTTGTGCAATTTCTTTTGCATTTTCCGGCTCCACGGTTATTCCAGCATTAGCCTCATTTATAAGTTTCTCTGCTTCTCCTTCTACAGCTAATACTATAGGTAATTCAGATGCCAAGGCTTCAAACATTTTTGAAGGTAGTGCTCCTTTAAATAAATCTAATTTTTTTAATGGAACTACAGTAGCATCCATAGACGCTATTATTCTAGGCATATTGGGTTTAAGTTGTACTGGTTGAAAAGAAATATTGGTTAATTTTTTTTCTTTTACCATAGTCATAAGCTTAGATTTTTCTGGTCCATCTCCTATAAATACAAACTGTATATCTCTTTCTTCCTTTAATAACTCTGCTGCATTTATAATAACTTCTAATCCTTGAGCTAAACCATGTATACCAGCATAACATACTGCAAATTTATCCTTTAATCCCCACTCTTCTCTTAATTTTTCATCTCTATTTTCTTTCTTAAAAAACTCCGTATCTACTCCATTAGTTATTAAATGAACTTTATTTTTATCAAAACCTCTATTTACTATATTATCAACTATACCTTTTGTTTGTCCTGTAACAGCAGCTGCTTTTTTATAGCAAAATTCTTCTAACCAAGTAGATGCTTTTATAAGAAATTTATTATGTAATACATCTAATTTAACAGCAGATTCAGGCCATAAATCGGATACATTAAAAATAAATTTTGCCTTTTTTCTTTTAGATAAAACATATCCTGACCATCCTAAAAATAATGGTGGAGATTCTGTTATTATAACATCTTGATTATCAATATATTTAGAACCTGTAAATACAGAAGAAAAAGTAAAAGAAAGATAATTTCTAAGTCTTTTTACAAAAGATTTATCTTTTGTAGCATATATACTTGTACGAACAATCTTTATTCCTTCTAATTCTTCTTTTACGATTTTTTTCCCTTTATATCCATCAAATACTTCACCCTTGGGATAATTTGGCATAGCCGTTAATATTGTAACCTCATGATCAAATTTTTTTAGTTGCTTTGCAAATTCAAAAATTCTATTCTGAGGTGCGCCAACTTCAGGTGGACAGTATTGAGTCAAAAATAAAATTTTCATATTATCACCTCAAAATAATTACTTCATTTTGTTTATTATATCTAATATTTTTTCTGCTGCATGACCGTCTCCAAATATTTTTTGTTGTTCTTTTTTAGGCTTAAAATTTACTATAGCATTTAATATTTTTTCTTTATTTGTTCCTACTATTACATTCCATCCGTTTTCTACAGTCTCTACCCATTCTGTTTCATCTCTCATAGTAACACAAGGTTTTTCCATAAAGAAAGCTTCCTTTTGAACTCCCCCACTATCAGTAACTATCTTTTGTGAATTCATTTCTAAAGTGATCATATCAAGATAACCTACTGGCTCTATTAATTTTATATTATTACTAAACTGTAAGTTATAATCCTCTATATATTTTTTAGTTCTTGGATGAAGTGGTAATACTATTTTCTTTCCACTTTCATTTAATGCCTCTATTATATTTTTCAATCTATTTATATCATTAGTATTCTCTGCCCTATGTATTGTTGTTAAAATATATTCTCCAGGCTTTACAGAAATTTTTTCTAGTATGCTTTCCTTTTTTTCTGATAATTTCTTAAAATGTAATACTGCATCAAACATTACATCTCCTACATTAAGAACACCTTTATTAACACCTTCAGTATGAAGATTCTTTTCAGCTGTAACTGTAGGTACAAATAATAATTTTGATATATGATCTGTAAGAATTCTATTTTGTTCTTCAGGCATATTCATATTAAAACTTCTAAGGCCTGCTTCTACATGAGCTACAGGTATTAATAATTTACTTGCACATAAAGCTCCTGCTAATGTAGAATTTGTATCTCCATAAACTAATACTAAATCTGGCTTTTCTTTTAAATATATTTTTTCTAATTCTATAAGCATCTTACCAGTCTGCTCGCCATGATTACCTGAACCTATTTCTAAATTATAATCTGGCTTAGGTATTCTTAACTCTTCAAAAAATATCTTAGACATATTTTCATCATAATGTTGTCCTGTATGTACTAATATTTCTGTATGCTCTTTTCTTATTATATTAGAAACCGCTGCTGCTTTTATAAATTGTGGACGCGCACCAACTACCGTTAATATCTTCATGAACTATCTCCTCCACATATTATTTAATTATATATTTATATATAGTATCTACCTTATTAAAGTTATCTTCTATATTAAAGTTATCTTCAACAAATTTTCTTCCGCTTTTTCCCATATTTATCCTTAAATTATCATCCTCAATTAACTTTTCTATAGCCATTGCTAATTCATCTACACTTTTCTTATTTACTAATAAGCTACTATTATTAGGAGATGTAGCTTCTGGTAGTCCTCCTACATTAGAAACAATAACTGGAGTTCCACAAGCCTGTGCTTCTACTGCTGCTACTCCAAAACTTTCACTATCTAATGTTGAAGGAAATACAGCTATATCAAATCTATTAAAAGCTTCTATTACCTTTTCTTGATTTATAAAACCTAGAAATTCAACATTTTCCTTTATATCAAGTTCTTCACACAAATTAAGTAAAAAATCCTTTTGTGCTCCAACCCCCGCAATTTCTAACTTAATATTACTATGCCTTTGCTTTACTTTTGCAAAGGCTCTAATTAAGTACTCTATACCATATTTAGGCTCTAATGTCTTAACTGTACCAACTACTAAATTGTCCCTTTTTTTATATTTATCACTAAATGGTTTAAATCTATCTATATTTACTCCAAAAGGAGTTATTTCTATATTTTTAGTAGTATACTGACTTGTTTCTTTGGCCATTACTTTACTTGTAGACATTATAATATCTGCCTTAGATAAATTGTACTCAACCATCTTTCTTTTCACAAAACTTCCCTTAGGAAAGTCATACACATCACTTCCCCAAACAGAAATTATATAAGGATGAAATCCTGATAGTGCTCCTAATAAACCATAACTAGTTGCATAATGAGCATGAACAACATCCGGGTTTATTCTTTCTATTATTTTTTTTATATCATTAAAATATTTTATATAAGAAATTTTATTAAAAGAGTTCCCTTTTCTTATCTTATCTAAATCTTTGTTAAAGCTATGTACAGTAACGCCATCTATATCTCCATCATTTAATGAGATTACATGTATATCATACTCTTTGTTTTTAAAAAATTTACACCATTTTTTAGTATGTGTACTATTAGCATCAGCTAAATAACATATTTTCATTTTTATGCCTCCAACGTTCTTATAAATGACTTACATTATATTAAGTCATTTATAACTTTTCTTGCTCTAGCTTTCCAGTCATGTTGATCTATTATTTTAGTAATATTAGATTTCTTTACATATATTTCTTGTTTATTGCAAGATAAATATTCTAACAATTTAGAAAGACTCTCTTCTGAATAATCTATTTCCCAGCCTATTGAATTATCCATAACAAACTTTCCAACAGCTGTATTTTTGCAACATATTATAGGTTTTTTATAAGATATATATGTAAACAATTTAACTGGCATCGCAAACTTCCAGTACTCTTGTGGTTCTACAAATAAACTTACTACATCAGCCTCAGCAAAATACTTGTTTAATTCTTTATCTTTTTTATGAATAATTTTTATTTTATCACCAATGTATTTTTTATATATTTTATTATAAGACTTCCATTCATTTTCTCTACAACAAACTGTTAATTTATATTTTTTCTCATTGTTTATTACAGAAAACATTTTTTCTAAATTATATAATTGAGGATTAACTCCCCCTACATAAAATATATTTATGAAATCTTCTTTTTTAGTTTGTTCACATATTTCATTACTAGGAATAGACGCTTCAAAAGCTGGTGGTAATTCTTCCACTTTGCACTTTAACTTTATAGGTATATATCTATACATTTTTTTACTTGGTAAATATAATATATCTATTATTGCTTTATATTTTAATAGATCATAAAAATAAAAAGTATAAGCCACTATCCTTTTAAAGATATTAACATTTTTTTTATATTGAGAAAATCTCCAGTGTATATCTCTATAAAATAATCCTATTTTTATATTATGATTTTTACAATATTTTAAAAATCCAAAATCTAAGAAAGGATATAATGGTATATGATTTTTTTCAGTTAATAATGTAGGTTCTGTAGAACTTTCAGAATATAAAAAATCATATTTTATTCCCTCTTTAATATTGCTTTTAATTTTTTTAATTTTTTTTTCTCTTTCTTCACCATACCCCATAATAATTTCTACATCATATCCATTTTGTTCAAATGCTTTTATCATATTTATAGGCCTTATTTGAGAACCTGAAGGCCAATTTAAATCCACTTTATAAGGTATATGAAATATACATCTTCTCTTCATACTATACTCCTAAAAATATAATTAATTTAATATACTATTATATAAATCAATTAGTTGATTTCCAATTGCTTCATAACTATAATTTTCCACAGCATATTTCCTTATATTATATGAGTTGAATTTTTCATAATTTTCAATTATATATATAAGCCCTTTTTCTAATGCTTCTTCACTTTTCTTTTCAACCAATATACCGACATCTTTTATTACAAATTCATCTGGTCCACCACATTTAGTTGCTAAAACTGGCTTTCCAGCTGCCATAGCTTCTATTAAAACACTACCAAATGTTTCCTTAACACTTGGTAATACTAAAAAATCATGGTTCATTATATATTCAGGTATTTCTTTTTTAGGTACTTCCCCTATAAATTTACATATATTATTTATATTTAATTCATTAACCATGGCTTCATATTTTTTTCTTTTAGGTCCATCTCCTATAAGGGTAAACTTTATATTATCATTATAATTCTTAAATACACTTTGTAAGGCAGGTAAAAAATACTGTAGTCCCTTTACCTCATTATCATTCATTAATCCAATAAACAATCCATTTAGTCCAGTTGCCAATTGATTTTTGTCTTTTATATAATACTCATTAGTATCTACTATATTACCTATAATTTCATCATTAAAAGTGTATCCTAAATTTTTTAGTTCATTTTTTAAACTATTACTTACTGTGATTACCTTTTGTGCATTTTTATATGCAAAATAGAATAACTTTTTATTATAATTTTTATTACTGTATTCTTTTACTTTTGAAGAATGTTCTGTAATTATATATGGTACTTTTTTGTAAAACATATTATGTACTGATGCTATAATACCAGCAATGTAACATACATGAGCATGAATTAAATCAATTTTTTCAATTTTGACTATTTTAGATAAAATGCTAACAGACTTTATAATGCTATTCACTCTTGATATCTTAGTATTTTTTATATAGTCTGTATTACTCCTATAAACTACTATATTCTCTTCTATACTTTTAACTACTTTTCCTTTTTCTATGTTTTCATCAAAAGGATAAAAAACTATAACATTTTTCCCTAATGCTTTTAAAGCTTTTACCTGCTCATATACAAATATCCCACTTACTAAATTATTTTTACTTGGATACCAACTTGACATTATTAATATGTTCATACACATTCTCCTAATAAAATATATTCATATTATTAAATCACAAATTATAATGATTTAATTACCATTCAATTTATATTAACATTTTGACTTAAAATATTTTCAAAAAATAATTAAGAAAAATTACAAATCTCTTTGTTCTATGTTCTATGTTCTATGTTCTATGTTCTTTACTAATATAACTATATAAATTAATTAATGTAAACTTTTATATCTTTAATAAATAATTATATATTATTTTAAGCTAGATTTTAAATTTATAGAATTTATACTTAAACCTATCACTATCCAAAATGGGGTATACCACATGATACTACTAGGAGCAAAAGACAAGAATATTAATCCAAACATTAAACATGCAAATAATAATAATTTTGGATTTTGTGATTGCCTTTCTCTAGAGTGTAAAACTAAATTTTTAATTATAATATGTAAATAAATGTATGTATAATATAAGAAGAATAATATCCCAAAATTTCCCAAAATTTCAAACCATAAGCTATGAACATTAAATACTCCAAATGTATTATTCATTTTCTCAACATGCTTTTCTATATTTCCTGGCCCAAAACCAAAATAATGTTTTTCATAAAAAACACCATGTACAACATCATACATAAGTGTAATCCTTTGATTATCTGAACCCTTTTTACCAATAGCGATTGGGGGCTGTTCAATGGCTGTATCCTGCTTTTTAAAATTAAAAAATTTAGAAGTTGAAAATTTTCCATAATACGGTTTCATGGACGGTATGCAAGATATTGCCACAAATACTAAAACAGTAACTGAAAATATCTGTGTTAGTTGTAATATTTTTCGTTTATTATTTTTAAATTTAAGCATATAAAATCCCATACAAAATAATATTATCAAAAATATACTTATCCATGCTGTCCTTGATCTAGTAAATATAAGATTTATTTGAGCTATAAAATACAATGAAGCATATATCATTTTATCTTTTTTATTATCAGCAAATAAAAAAGATATAGCTAAAGCTGCCATTCCTAAAACTAAAAACACAGCATAATTATTTGGATTATAAAAAAATGTTACAGGTATATGTTTTACATATTCAATTTGTGCAGCCATAGGATCCCATTCTACAAAATGGTTTCTTATGCCATAAGATATTCCGCATATTTCTAATATACCTAAAAATAATATACCTCCAAATAAATATTTTAAGAATTTTAAAGTAAGCTCTAGATTTTTTTCACTCTTATTATGAAAACATATCATTATTGCTAAAGACACCATTATAAAAAAATTATATATATATTTTATAGCTAATTTTTTGCTCTCTGCTATAAACATTGTAAAAATCATATATAATATAAAAATCATCAAAAATGAAATATACGGATTTTTAAATAATTTTTTTATATCTATATTTTTTCTATTTTTAACACAATAAACTATCAAACCCATCATATAAATAAATAATGTTACATAAAAATAATATATTGAATATCTCCTTGTTAATGGGATCTCCATTGAGAAATTAATTATAGCTAATAATAAAGTACTATAATATAAAAAATCCTTATTATTTTTTGCAAATTTTTTATATATAATAAACAAATAAACCACTGTGAATATTTGAATAAAAATTCTATCTGGAAAAATGAAAAAATTTAATAGTACTAAAACTGATAATATTATAAACATTAATTTAGACTGATCATAAACTTTGGTGTTCATCACTAACCTCCGTACTCTTTGCATTTTATTACTATAAATAAATTTATTGATTTTGTAATAATTGTTCTTCTGGAACATCTTTAAATGCCTTAGCTGGTATTCCTGCAACTATTTTGGCTTTTTCTACATCTCTAGTTACTAAGCTTCCTGCTGCTGCAAAACCATCTTCATGTATTGTTTTCCCTGGTAATATAATTGCCCCTGCACCTATTCTTCCACCTTTTTTGATTGTAACACCTTTGAACTTACCAAATCTTTCCTTTGATCGAGCAGCATAGTTATCGTTAGATGTTACTACACAAGGGGCTATGAAAACATAATCCTCTACTTCTGAATATGCTGTTAAATATACATTGGTCTGAATTTTACAATTTGAGCCTACCTTGCAAAAGTTTTCTATGGTTGCACCTTTCCCTATTATTGTTCTTTCTCCTATAGCTACATCTTCTCTTATAACAGCTAAGTCAGCTACTAAAGTTTTATTGCCTATTTTAGAACCTATATATACTATTACTCCCGCTCCTATTAAACATTCGTCGCTAATTTTACATGGTTCAAATTTTTTATCATCTTTAAATATACTATTTACCGATCTCATAGGTTCTTTACCTATTACAGTATTATCATCTACTCTTACGTTATTACCTATAACTGTTCCTTTATGTATAATTACATTATGTCCTATAATGCAATTTTCTCCTATAACTACATCATCCTCTATAATAGCAAATCTTCCTACTTGAACGTTATTACCTAATTTAGATTTTGGTGATATATAATTCATTTCCATGTTTTCACTCCTATATAAAATAAAATTTTAAAATTACCACCATAATATAATATCATATTTTGATGGTAATTTTAAAAAATTAATTTTTAATTAATAAATTATCTATTTATCTTTTCTACATTTACCATATCCATTGTTGAAAAATTATTAAATGGGAATTTAACTGGCATACCTGTAAGTCTTGATTTATAAGCGGCTAATATTATTGCCATACCCTTTTTACCTTCTTCTCCACTCACTAAAGGTGCTCTATCCTCTTTTATAGCATCTATTGTATCTTTAAACAACGGAGTATGTCCAAAGCCATATACTGAATCTGGATCTCCCTCTTGGGCTTTTAATATATCTTCCTCTTCATTTTCAGTTCCATCTTCAAATTTCCAAGTTTCTATTTTATTAACGGCAAGTCCACCTATGCAAGCTGTACCTTTTTCTCCAAATATACTCAATGTTTCTTCTAAGTTTTTAGGGTATACACAAGCACTTCCTTCAACTATTCCTATAGCTCCATTTTTAAATCTTACTACTATAGCTCCAAAATCCTCTGCTTCTATATCCCTTAAGAAAGTATCACATTGAGCATAAACTGTATCAATTTCTCCACCCATCATCCATTGAAGCAAATCTATATTGTGTATACATTGGTTCATTAAAGTGCCCCCATCAAGTTCCCAAGTTCCTCTCCATGGAGCTTGATGATAGTATCCCATATTTCTATTCCATAGTATTCTTGCTGTACCATTTACTAATCTTCCAAATCTATTAGCTTCTACTGCTTTTCTTAATTGTTGTATTGGTGCATTAAATCTATTTTGATGACTTACACAAAGTTTAACATTATTTTTCTTTGCTGATTCTATCATTCTATCTGCATCATCTACAGATAATGCCATAGGTTTTTCACATATTATATGCTTTTTCTTATCCATGCAATTTATAGCTATTTCTGGATGATATCCACTTTCTGTAGCTATAGTAACTACATCTATTTCTTCTTTCTCTAACATTTCTTTATAATCTGTATATAAATTTACATTAACTTTTTCATTTATTTTTGATATATAATCATTTTTCTTTTCTATAGCTTTTTCTTCAAGCACATCACAAACTGCTACCAATTCAGCTTCTTCTTTATTATTTATTATAGCTTCTACATGTTTATAAGAAATTCTTCCACAGCCAACAATAGCAAATTTAAGTTTTTTCATTACTATCCCTCCAAATTTTATTAATTAGGATAAGTCCAAAAGAACTTATCCTATTATTAATATTATAGTTTGTGTATTTTTTCTCTATTATTCTTCACATCTTTTGTAGCATTTCTTGTATCATATAAAATTTTAGCTTTTTCTACTATATGTTCATAATCATAACAACTATGATTCGTAGTTATAATTACGATATCAGCTTCCTCTAATCCTTTTTCTAAATCTACTGATTTATATAATTTACCTTTATGCTTAAATTCAGGTATATATGGATCGTTAACCTGTACATTAGCTCCATTTTTCTCTAAATGCTCTATTACTTTTAATGCTGGAGATTCTCTCATATCATCTATATCATTTTTGTAAGCAGATCCAAGTAATAAAACCTTTGATCCATTCATAGCCTTTTTATCTTCATTTAATAATTTCATAGCATTTTCTACCACGAATTCAGGCATACGATCATTAATTTCTCCTGATACTTCTATTAACCTTGTATGGAAATCATATTCTTTAGCTTTCCATTCTAAATAGAAAGGATCTAATGGTATGCAATGTCCTCCAAGACCTGGTCCTGGATAGAAAGCCATAAATCCATAAGGTTTTGTTTTAGCTGCATCTATAACTTCAAATACATCTATATTCATTTTTTTACATAATATAGCCATTTCATTAGCTAAGCCTATATTTATATTTCTAAATGTATTTTCTAGTATTTTTTCCATTTCAGCTACTGCTGGTGAAGATACTACATATACTTCTCCTTCTAAAACGCTTCTATAAAGCATAGCAGCTACTTCTGTACATTCTTCTGTACAACCCCCTACAACTTTAGGTGTATTTTTAGTTTTAAATTGCTTGTTACCTGGATCTACTCTTTCTGGTGAAAATCCTAAAAAGAAATCTTCTCCACATTTCAAGCCAGTTTCTTCAAGTATTGGTTTTAAAACTTCCTCTGTTGTTCCTGGATATGTAGTACTTTCAAGAACTACAAGCATACCCCTGTGAAGATATTTTGCAATGCTCTTAGTTGAACTAACAACATAAGATATATCTGGTTGTTTATATATATCCAATGGTGTTGGTACACATATAGCTACTGCATCTACTTCACTTACAAAAGAAAAATCTGTAGTTGCTTTTAATTTTCCTTCTTTAACTAAATCTGCTAATTCATCATCAACTATATCTCCTATATAATTTTTACCTTCATTAACTAACTCTACTTTTTTATCTTGAACATCAAAACCTATAACTTCAAATCCCGCTTTAGCTTTTTCTACAGCTAGTGGAAGTCCTACATAACCTAATCCTACCACACCTAATTTAGCTGTTTTATTTTCTAATTTAGTCATTAAATCCTTTTTTAATTGTGACATTTTTATACCTCCTAGTACAACGCACAAACGCTTAATTTATATATTTTTAATTTTTGTCACTACTTTATAGCTACTATTATTTTATGTTTAAACTTTTTCAAATAAAACTTATCCCTTATTTGTTAAGCACTATTTTTTTCTTATATATGTTGAAACTTTCTCTTCTATTAATTCAAATATTTCTTCTTTATCATTATAAACAACTTCCTTAAATTCTTCTATGGATTTTTCTACAAAGTCTATATTATTTTCCATAGGTTTTTCCACAAATATTTTATTATGTCCTGTTGATGTTAAAGCTATTTCATCCATCAATAATTCTTCATATAATTTTTCCCCAGGTCTTAATCCTGTATACTCAATTTTAATATCTTCTCCTGGTTTATACCCAGATAAGGTTATTAAATCTTTAGCTAAATCTACAATTTTAACTGGTTTTCCCATATCCAAAACAAATATTTCTCCACCTTTTGCCATAGCACCTGCTTGTATAACTAATTGAGCTGCTTCCGGTATAGTCATAAAATATCTATTTATTTCTGGATGGGTTACAGTGACAGGTCCTCCATGAGATATTTGTTTTTTAAATAATGGAATAACAGATCCATTACTTCCTAAAACATTTCCAAATCTAACGGCTACAAATTCAGTTTTACTTATTTTATCAAAAGCCTGAATCATTATTTCACAAAATCTTTTTGTAGCTCCCATTATATTAGTTGGATTAACAGCTTTATCTGTACTTATTTGTACAAAACGTTCAATCCCAAATTCATGGGCACATTTTATTAAGTTATAGGTACCTATTACATTATTTTTAATGGATTCTGCTGGGTTCTCTTCCATTAATGGAACATGCTTATGAGCTGCTGCATGAAAAACTACGTCTGGTTTATATAATGAAAATATATTTTTTATCCTCTTTTCATCTCTTATAGAAGCTATTATAACAGCTTTGTCTAGCTCTGGATATTTATAATTTAACTCCATTTGCACATCATAGGCATTATTTTCATATATATCTAATATTAAAAGTTTTTTAGGTGAAAATTTAACTATTTGTCTACAAAGTTCTGAACCTATAGATCCCCCTCCGCCAGTAACTAAAACTACTTTATCCTTTATATATTTATTTATTCCACTATCATCTAGTTTAACTTCCTCTCTTCCAAGTAAATCTTCAATACTTACATCTCTTAACTTGCTCATATTAAACTTTCCTTGTATTACCTTATCCATGCTTGGTAAAGTTTTTAATTTACAACTAGTTTCTTTACATATAGATACTATTTCACTTTTTGTTAAAGATGATGCTGAAGGTATAGCTAATATTATTTCATCTATTTTTTTATTTTTAGATATCTTTATAATACTTTCTCTTCCGCCTAAAACAGGTATCCCATTTATTCTCTTTCCTAACTTCTCTATGTCATCATCTATAAGACCTATTATACTATAATTTAATTCCTTATTTCTTTTTATTTCTTTTATAATAAGGGCTGCTGCATCTCCTGCCCCTATTATGAGTAACTTCTTTTCTTTAGAATCACAGTTACATTTGTTCTTATTACATTCTTTATCCTCTATAACTCTATATATAAATCTTGTTCCCCCTAAAGATACTATAGATAAAATCCAAAATATTATATGTACAGTAAATGGAAATCTAAAATAATTACTTTCTAAAACTTTATAATTAATAAAATAACTATAAATTATAAATATAATATTAGATATAGAAACCGAATAAATTATAGACATAAGCTCTTCTACTGAAGCATATTTCCATATACTACTATAGAGATTAAATATTTTATTAAAAAATAAGCTTATTATTATAACTGGAATTACTGATAATTTAAAAAATATCATATATTTTTTAAACTCCGAAGCCATAGAAGCCATACCAAAATCAAATCTCAGTAGAATTGCTAAATATAATGATAAAATTATTAATAATATATCATAAAGAATCAATTTCCTATCTTTTCTCATATAATCACTTCCTTAAACTCTAAACTCTACTTATTTATTTTACATCATTGATAAAATTATTCAACAATTTTTTGCAATATCTTTATTTTATCATATATACAATAAATAGAAAATATCATTTATAATTTATAAATAAATTAATAAAACCGTTGATAAGAAATATATCAACGGTTTTGTAAACTATATATTAAATAACTTTGTTACTGCATTATAAAGTTTCTGAGCTATTTGATTTTGATAAGAGTCACTATTTAATTTTCTAACCTCTGCATCATTAGAAACAAATCCAGTTTCCACAAGTACAGAAGGCATTAAGGCATTTTTTGTAACATATAAATTATGATCACTTATTCCTCTATTTGATCCCCCTAAAGAAGACATCTCATTTACTATAAGTTGTGATAACACTTTACTCTTTAATGCTGCATCACAAGGAGTTTTATCATAAGTTATATCATCTTCCTCGTATATTCCTGAATTATCTAGCTTAGGTCTATAACTACTATAATGAGCACTATATCCATTAGCCGATGATACATCAAAAGAATCAGCATGTATACTCATAAACAAATCAGCCTTTATACTATTAGCTACATTTATTCTATCTTCTAAATTTTGTGTTACTGAAGGATAATTATAAAGATCTATCTTATCTCTAGTATAGATAACATTATATCCTGCTTTTTTTAGAAGGTTTCCCAACTTGATAGTAATTTTTTGAACTATATCTGCTTCATGTAATCTTCCAGTAGCTTGAGATGATAATGCTCCTGAATCTCTGCCTCCATGACCTGCATCTAAAACTATAGTTCTCATTAAATCACCTATTGTGAAGTTCTTTTCTACATAAGAATCAACACTGTTAAGGCTATATTTGTCTTTTACATTAACTTTTATAATATAGCTACTTTGATTACTTACTGAAAAAGTAGCTAGTCTATCTTCTTTGTAGTCTCTTATCTTTACCCAATTCCCTTTACGGACATCCTTTATCCAAAATTCATATAAAACTCCATTACTACTAGAAGCATAGGCCTTTATAGTATATTTTTTATTTAAATCTAATTTTTTACTTGTTACATATTTATTTCCTTCCATTATATCATAAGTCTGTATTTTTGCTTTACCTGGTTTTTCACCCTTAGGAATTACCATAAATGTTTTTTCAACTTTTCCATCTAACTCTAAGTTACTGTTTTTGTCTTTTACATTTACTTTTATGATATACTGACCTGATTTATTTGGAGTCCAATTTGCACATCTATCAGAAGAATAATCTTTTATTTTTATCCAATTACCTTCTAATTCATTCTTAGCCCAAAATTCATATAATACTCCATTTTCACTGCTAGCATAACCTTTTATTGTATATAACTTGTTCACTTCTAATTTCTTATCTGTTATATACTTATTTCCTTCCATTATGTCATATGTTTGTATTTTTGCCTTTCCGGGTTTTGTATTCCCAGCAATTACTGTAAATGTTTTTTCAACTTTTCCATCTAACTCTAAATTGCTGTTTTTATCTTTTACATTTACTTTTATGATATACTGACCTGACTTGTTTGGAGTCCAATTTGCATATCTATCTTCTTTATAGTCTCTTATCTTTGTCCAAACTCCTGCTGATACATCTTTAACCCAAAATTCATACAATACTCCATTTTCACTGCTAGCATAACCTTTTATTGTATATAACTTGTTCACTCCTAATTTCTTATCTGTTATATACTTACTTCCTTCCATTATGTCATATGTTTGTATTTTTGCCTTTCCAGGTTTTGTATTCCCATCAATTACTGTAAATGTTTTTTCAACTTTTCCATCTAACTCTAAGTTACTGTTTTTATCTTTTACATTTACCTTTATGATATACTGACCTGATTTATTTGGAGTCCAGTTTGCATATCTATCTTCTTTATACTCTCTTATCTTTGCCCAAACTCCTGTTGATACATCTTTAGCCCAAAATTCATACAATACTCCATTTTCACTGCTAGCATAACCTTTTATTGTATATGACTTGTTCACTCCTAATTTCTTATCTGTTATATACTTACTTCCTTCCATTATGTCATATGTTTGTATTTTCGCCTTTCCAGGTTTTGTATTCCCAGCAATTACTGTAAATGTTTTTTCAACTTTTCCATCTAACTCTAAGTTACTGTTTTTATCTTTTACATTTACTTTTATGATATACTGACCTGATTTATTTGGAGTCCAGTTTGCATACCTATCTTCTTTATACTCTCTTATCTTTGCCCAAACTCCTGTTGATACATCTTTAGCCCAAAATTCATATAACACTCCATTTTCACTACTAGCATAACCTTTTATTGTATATAACTTGTTCACTTCTAATTTCTTATCTGTTATATACTTATTTCCTTCCATTATGTCATATGTTTGTATCTTTGCTTTGTAATTAGGTTGTACATTATCAATATTATTTTCATGACTGCTAGATAAATTTTTAGCCACTTGCACCATACTAACTATACTTTTACCATAATTGTTATCTGTAGCCCAACCTTGATCTGGATAATTAGGATTTTCTCCTATACCCAACCACTCAACATAAGGACTTATTCCTCTCTTAACATATGTAAATCTTGGATCTACACAAGAAGTTCTTAATCCTTCAGTACTACAATAAGCTTTTAAATGTTGTACAACAGCTCTTACTCCAGTTCTTGTATCTTTAAAATAAGCACCAGATACACCACCACCTGTAGCACCAATACCAGCAAAATTATTCTGGCATTCTTTAACATCACCTGTAAACCTCAAAAAATTTGTTTCCTTCATTATTTGCATAAAAGCCACATCTGGTTTTATTCCTTCTAAATTAGCTTCCTGCCACACTATTGAAATGAAGTTTTTTACAGCTTGGTCACTTTTTTCACTGTTTCTAGTTCTAAAATAGTTAAATGCTTGATCTTGTGTTAATTGAGCTCGTCCTACTATAGGTGTAGTACTACTAGCATGTACTTTAAATAAAGGTACAAAGGTTATAATCATACTAATAAAAAATATTAATGTAAAGTCTTTCACTATATTTTCTATTTTTCTTATATTCATATCTCTCCTCCTTTCTTTTAATAAAGATATATTCTTATGATTCATAAATTCACCTCCTTTGTAAATTATTATATCATATGTTTTATTTAAATTTTTACTCATATAATATCTAAAATATAAAAAAACCACCAATTATATATAATTAATGGTTTTTTATATTTAAAAACTAACATAATTAAAATTTGATAAAAGATTTTGTAATTAATTTATCAGTTTTTATATTTATTAAATTACATAAAGCTAGTTCCTAATATTCCTTTAGCAATAGCTTCTGCACACTTTTGTTGAAACCAATCAGAATTTAAAAGAATTTCTTCATTTCTATTATCTATAAACCCTAACTCAACTAATATGGATGGGCTTATAGTATTTTTTAAAACATAATACCCTGCTGTTTTAGCGCCTCTATCATATAAACCAATAGCATTTATAAGTTCTTTTTGCACTGCTTCTGCAGCTTCTTTTCCCTTTGCACTTCCATTATAATAATATGTTTCTGTTCCATAAGCTGATCCATTAAAACTATTAGCATGTATACTTACGTATAAATCTGTATTATTACTATTCGCAATAGACACTCTAGCTTCTAAATCCTGTGATTCATTTGAAGGCCAAGATACATTATCACTAGTTCTAGTATAAATAACTTTAACTCCATTATTCTCTAAAATTCTTCCTAACTTTAAAGCTACTTTTAAAGTAACATCCTTTTCTTTAATACCAGTTGGTCCTACAGCACCACTATCGTATCCTCCATGCCCTGCATCAACAATTACTGTTTTAAATCCTGAATTACTTAATACTGTAAATGTTTTTTCTACTTTCGAATCAAAAATATCTGAACTGAATATATCTTTAACATTAACAATAATGGTGTATTTACCAGACTTTGTAGGCGTCCAGCTTGCATACCTATCTTCTTTATATTCTCTTATTTTTGTTAAAGTTCCGGTATTTAAATCTTTAACCCAAAATTCGTATAAAACTCTATTAGTACTACTTGCATATCCTTTTATCGTATATGTTTTTCCTATTTGTAATTGATATGAGGTTACATATTGATTATCTAGCATAATATCATATGTTTGTATAGTTGCTT